>DAOUSL010000282.1 GCA_030627235.1 Thioploca sp. | reverse complement strand
TTGGTAACAAACCAATTGAAAAAGCATGGTATGGCTCTAAGGAGTTTTACGATAGATGCTTAGAACAATGAAAAGATTGGTAGCCTGATAGGGTCGGTGAAATGAACTCGTAAGGTGTATAAGCTAGGTAGGGTATGCAACACGAACCTTGGCACTAGTAAAAGAGTATATAAATGTAGGATGCAATGAACGAAGGGAATTGCATCAAGATGTAATTCGTAAACTTATTACATCCTACATAAAACCCGTAATTAACTGTATAGATTTGGGCAATTCCAGTAATAATAATTCACCTATTAAATCAATAATAAGTTATAATCATATTTTTTAACCTTAAAAATTGCTGATTACAATATGGAATTCATTAGAAGTATATCGCAATTAAATTCTCATCATCAATGTTGTGTCGCTACAATAGGCAATTTTGACGGAGTACATTTAGGACATCAAGCTGTTTTACGGCAGTTAGAAACAAAAGCCAAACAATTGCAGTTACCAATGATGGTGATTATTTTTGAGCCGCAACCACAGGAGTTTTTTGCTCATAATACAGCTCCTGCTCGTTTAACTAGATTGCGAGAAAAATTATTAGCTATGCACCGTTATGGTGTTGAAAAGGTATTATGTATACATTTTGACAGCAAATTTGCAGCTTTATCCACTGAAGAATTTATCCAACAATTATTAGTTAAAAGTTTACAAGTAAAACACATTGTAATTGGTGATGATTTTCATTTTGGACGTGGACGACAGGGTAATTTTAATACTTTAAAAAAAGCTGGTGAATTGTATGGTTTTACTGTAGAAAGCCAAGATACATTTCTTTTAGATGGTGAAAGAATTAGTAGCACTCGTATTCGGCAAGCATTAGAACAAAATAACATGCAACAAGCTGTCCGATTATTAGGCCGACCTTATACTTTTTGTGGACGAATTGGCTATGGACAACAACGAGGTAGAACCATAGGTTTTCCTACTGCTAATATTTTTCTTCATCGTCATGTATCACCGTTAGTAGGTGTATTTGCAGTATTTTTACATGGGATTGATGAGCAACCATTAGCTGGAGTTGCTAACTTAGGAACTAGACCCACAGTTGCTAACGACCAAATGTTATTAGAAGTACATGTATTAGATTTTAATCAGAATATTTATGGACGTTATGTTGAAGTAGAATTTGTAAGTAAATTACGCAGTGAACAAAAATTTGCTTCCTTTGAGGCATTAAAACAACAAATTGAAATTGATGTACAAGCAGCTAAGCTTATATTTAACTCTATGAGAAAAAATTATGGCACAGACTAAAATTGATTTAAGAATCAAAAACTTAAAAGAACATCTTAAAAAAGAAAATGATATTCTCTGTGAAGTAGTAGATAAATTTCGAGAACTTGATAAAATTGCCTATAAATTAGGTTTTTTACATCCTGATAAGCAATCCTATGCTATTCAAGTTTCTTGGTGGCCAATGATTTCAGTATTAGGAACATACTCTGCTGGTAAATCAACTTTCATCAATCATTATCTTAACCAACCAAAACTACAACGTACTGGAACTCATGCAATTGATAATAAATTTAGTATAATTTGTTATGGTGATAATAAAAATGTAAGTACTTTACCAGCTATTGCTATTGATGCTGATCCTAGATTTCCGTTTTATCAAATTAGCCAAGAACTAACTAACGTGGCTGACGACGATGCAGAACAGCATTTGGATACTTATCTCCAATTAAAAATTTGTCCTAGTGAAAAATTACAAGGAAAAATACTAATAGATTCACCAGGATTTGATGCTGATAATCAACGTAATTCAACCTTACGCATTACACAACATATTGTAGATTTATCAGATTTAGTATTAGTATTTTTTGACGCAAGACACCCTGAACCTGGTGCAATGCGTGATACTTTGGAACATTTAGTAGCTAAAACTATAGATCGCTCTGATTCTAATAAGTTTTTGTATATTTTAAATCAAATGGATAGCACTGCTAAAGATGATAATCCAGAAGAAGTGGTAGCAGCTTGGACACGTGCATTGGCTCAAACAGGATTAGTTACTGGAAGGTTCTATCATATTTTTAATCCTGATGAGTGTGTAGAATTACCGGAAAATGTAAAAGAACGAATAGAGAAAAAATCTCAGACTGATATGGAAGATATCCATGCTCGGATGGAACAAATAGGTATTGAACGGTCTTATCGGGTAATTGGTATGTTAGAGGATACCGCAAAAAATTTAGAACAAAACATTATTCCACAAATAAAGGGGTTGTTACAGAGATGGAAACAACGAGTTATTTGGACTGAAATTTCATTAGATTTTATAGTAATTTGTTTAATTGGATTATGGTTTGCAACCACTGATAATACTGTAGCAGGAACTTGGCAACAGTTGATCGGACTAGGAACAATCTCTTTAGGAACTATAGGTGCTTTGGTTTTTATAGTTGGTTTATGGCTACATCTTAAGATTGGTGATATGGTTGCTAATAACATATTGAAAAAGTTACAAACAGAAATTACTGATGAACAAACTCGGGAAGGATTGACTAGGGCTTTTAATAAAAATACTGGAACTTGGAATAAGCTATTTATTTGGTTTGTAGATAATCCTATTGGTTGGAGTCGGAAAACTCAACAACATATAAATGAAGTTTTAGGCAGTGTTAACAATTACGTGCAGAAACTTAATGATAAATTCACTAATCCTTCTGGTAGTAATTCTATAGACAAATAAGGTTAATTATAACCTGAGTTAGATATAATCTCAAAAATTTGATGTTCAAACCTGCCAGGTTTTCAAAACCTGGCAGGTTTAATTTCGGGTTTTATTGAATCCTCATTCCTAAGCATTACTTGATAACCAGACAATTATTCAAACTACCTTTCTAACTGAAGTTACGCAGAACAAATTCCAAGTTAAAAATAATTAATAGCGATAAAATTTAAGTAGATACTCTGTTGTCAAGCTAAATAACTAAAAAAAATAATCTTTAGGAATAAGGATTTAATAAAACCCGAAACTAAACCTGCCAGGTTTGAACGTCAAATTT
>DAOUSL010000134.1 GCA_030627235.1 Thioploca sp. | reverse complement strand
TAACAGAAGAAACTGACGTAACAGAAGAAACTGACGTAACAGAAGAAACTGACGTAACAGAAGAAACTGACGTAACAGAAGAAACTGATGTAACAGATGAAACTGACGTAACAGATGAAACTGATGTAACAGAAGAAACTGACGTAACAGAAGAAACTGACGTAACAGAAGAAACTGATGTAACAGAAGAAACTGACGTAACAGAAGAAACTGATGTAACAGAAGAAACTGATGTAACAGAAGAAACTGATGTAACTGATGTAACTGATGTAACAGATGAAACTGATGTAACTGATGTAACTGATGTAACTGATGAAACTGATGGAAATGATGACACCAATAATGTTTAAAGCATTATAGTGTAAAATCATATATGATAAGATATTAACTATTTACAGTTAGTATCTTATCAACTTAGCTATTTTTTCATTTCAAAACTCTTCTCTATCTTTTTCATTTAGTTATATTATTTATCAACAATATAATCAGCCATATTTTTACCATAACTCCCACAATTCTTATTTTTAAAATTAGTTAATCCACAAAAATAAATAATAAGCCCTTTCTGTAAAGAACCATAAACTTGAGCATATTTATATACTAGTTGTTTTCTACAATTTAAAAGAGGATAATTAAGCCTTTTACAATCTTGTTTTACCGATGAACTAAAAGAAGTATGGTTTAGTTTAGTAATCATATCAGTAGTTAACACAGTTGGAAAATTATTTGAATTAGCAAATTTCAGATAAATAAAAAACACTAATATTATGATTGAGATAAGTATTTTTTTAGTGTTTTTAGATTTTTTAGGAAGAGTTTTTTGCTTGATTTTTGGTAAACTATTTGAGTAAAGTTTGATTAAACTTTCAATATAAGACCATTCATACCGATAAATTTTATGAGTAGCTGGATAATCATAATTCCAAGCTCCTTTTGTATAACCATTCAATGAAAAAATTATAAGAGTATCACAGGAATATTTTTTAGAAGCCCCCAAAGAATCATAAATTCCAATAAAATTATCGCATTCATTTACTATTTCTTTTTTTGGAATTGGTCTTTTAGTATTTTTTGCTTGGATAATAGCATAGACCTTTTGCTTAGAATTAAATAATAAAATATCAACTCCCTTATCATTTTTACCCCCAACAACTTTAGTATTCCAACCAATTCTTTTATATAATTCAGCTAAAAAGATTTCAAAAACATCACCTTTAAAAGTAGTGCTACCATCAAGGTTGTTTAGAATTGCATAGATTTTACTACTTCTATTATTTGCAGCTAATTTCAACAATATTTTTACTTGATAAGAAGTGTTATTATTCAAACCAGAAATACCTAAAAAAATTGGAATATGATATTAAGATTTTTATATTATAACAATTTTTATCTTAAATATAAATTATTGTCTCAACCTCTAGTTAAAAACATACACTTTAGTGCAAGATGGCCTCGTTAGAAATGCTTTCTTGACGTATCAACATTAAGATAAAATTATTAACAGGAGTTCAAACTTTAGTTTGCAAAATGACGCTAGTGCATCACGAATGCATTCCCAACGAGGCTATAATGAATAAATAGATTCAAACTCTAAACTCCACTATTTTGTACCAAAATACTTCGAAACAGATAAGCTTCATGAAAAAATTCCGTCTCAGTGAGAAAATATGGTTCAATAATACTTATTGTATTATCAATTTCCTCTAATATATCATTGATAATAAATTCAAAATCTTTTTGGCTATAGTATTGGTCTATTATCTTCAATTCTTCTTTTATGAAAATGATTAAAGTTTTTGTACTTATCCTGTCAATATATATAACTGCTCCAAAATCGATCATCACAGCTTCCATTAAGTGATTTAATCGTTTACTTAAAAAAACAATTTGTCCGTCATGCAAATCATCTATAATAAATCCCACTCGTTTTTCTGGCTGATTCTCATGAACTTGTTCTGATTTAAGTGATAATAACCAAGCTCGTGCAAGCATTTTACCAGATTCCATAATCACATTTTGTTTAAATTTAGTGTCATAGTTTTTTTGCTCAAGTATTTCACCAACATCCAAACCTTCTACAAACTCACCTATTGAAACAAAATAAATATGTTTTTTTAATAAGATTTCCCTGATTTGGTCATTTTCCATATAAGAAAAATTGGCTTCACTGCTTTCAATGAATTGTGTTCCATAAAGTTTATGAAAAACGATAGCAACTCCGTTTAAGCGTCGAAACATTTTGAAATATCTAAACTAATTTTCGAGTATATTTTTAATTTCTGCAAATGTATAACCTTTTCCTTTGTGTAATCTTAAACCAAATCCTACTTCTAAAGGCTGTTTTAATTGGGTTTCATTTTCATGATTATCTTTAATTGTAGCAGTCACCTGTAATACAATTTTTTCTCCACCTTCGCCCATAAATGTGGCTTTTGTTATAATAAATTTGTCATAGTCAAGAAGACGCATTAATTGAGAAAATTCTTTAACATAATGTACTAAAAATAATTTAATAGATTTTAGTAGTTGCTTATAATTGTTCAGATATATCTTAGCTAAATCGTCAGTAGTATATTGGGTGATTTCTGCATATACAAACTGGAAATCATCCGCTACATAAATATCTTTAGCTATCATTTTTAATTCCCTTGAAAAATTCGGGTATTATAAGATATTTTACAATTATAGTTGCTATTTTTTATTGTTTTATTGAAATTTCCATGTACGCTCGTTCACGTAAATAGCATTAACACCCAAATTATGACAAGCACGTACAACATTAGGGTTATCATCAAACATAATAGCAACACGCTCATTACTACAAATTTGTGCTTTCCACTCAGCAACCTTTTCCAAATTATCATTGGGACAACAAAATATTTGCACTTCTTGTGGTGTACGTTTTAAATACTCACAAACATAATCCAATGTAAGTTCATCATTTACCGTAACAATTATAACTCGTTCAAATCGTTTTGCTAATTCCTTGAAAGCAAGAGGATAGTCACTAGTAGTTTCATCCCAATCTAATGCTAAAATATTGAGATTTTTATTAATTATTGTTTCATCGTATTCTTTATACATAGGTTGTTTTTGTTTTCTCATTCATAACGGTTTCTGTTCAATATGATTAAATTAAGGGAGCCCCTACACAATATATTTCAATATGGTAGGAACGAACCTATGTGTTCATCCTGCTTAACTTAATGGCATTGAACAAAGCCGTTGGAAACAAGGAAAAATTATTTACTAATTCCTAAAAATCTTCCCAACCATCATTATTTTCATCAGTTTTTTTGGCTGTCTGAGTCTTTCTAGATGTTTTTTTAGATAAAGTTAAATTCTTATTGTTTAAATCTAATTCCCCAACATTGAAAAAAGAAATTTGTTCTTTAAGATTCTGGGCTTGTCCTTTTAGTGACTCACTTGCAGCAGCTGCTTCTTCAACTAGAGCGGCATTTTGTTGTACCATATCATCCATTTGAGATACAACTTTATTAACTTGGGAAATACCAGAAGATTGTTCTTGACCAGCTGCTGAAATTTCTGTGATTATATCACTGACCTTTTTAACTGAAATTACAATTTCTTCCAATGTTTTACCAGATTTATTAACTAGTTGCGTGCCTTCATCAACTTTGTTAACACTATCTTCAATTAGAGTTTTTATTTCTTTTGCTGCTGTGGCACTACGTTGAGCTAAATTACGCACTTCGGAAGCAACTACTGCAAATCCTCTGCCTTGTTCACCAGCTCGAGCCGCTTCAACTGCTGCGTTTAAAGCTAATAAATTAGTTTGGAAAGCTATATCATTAATAACTCCTATTATTTCAGTAACTTTCTTGCTACTAATATTAATTTCAGCCATAGCAATGATTGCCATGTTTACTACCTTACCACCTTCGACTGCATTATCTTTAGAACTAATTGCTAATTGACTGGCCATTCCAGCATTATCTGCATTTTGTTGCACGGTGCTAGTCATCTGTTCCATACTAGCTGCTGTTTCCTCTAAAGAAGCGGCTTGTTGTTCTGTACGTTGACTTAAACTAAGATTACCTTGAGAAATTTCTTCGGCTGAACTGTCAACAATAGTTGAAACTTGAATAATTGAGGATAAAATTGTATTCAACTGATTTTGCATTTCATCAAATGCTAGTAATAATTGACCAATTTCGTCCTTTCTGGTAGTAATAATATTATTGTTTAATTTGCCAGCAGCAATATTTTTAGAAATATGAACCAAATGATTTAATGGCTGTTTAATGCTACGATTAAATAACAATGCAATCCCAATGATAACGATTAATCCTATTAAAATTATCCCTCCTAACCAAAATACGAGTTTATTAATAGCAGTAAATGCTTCTGATTTATCGATTTCTGCTAATAAAGCCCAAGTGGTATTACCAACTGTAATCGGTGTATAGGCTGATAAAACTAAGGAATCTCGATAATCACGAATTATTTGAATGCCAGTTTTGCCATCTAATGCTGCTTTAACTGATTCAGTATTGATACTTCCATTAGCTGGATTAGCAAAAGAAGCTTTAATTGAATGATTAATTGGATCAAGGAATGAATTGGAACGCATTAAATTATCACTTCCAACTAAATAAGTTTCGCCAGTTTTTCCCATTCCTGCTCGTTGTTGCATAATATTGCTTAATTTTTTATCGTTTATTTGTAAAGCTATTATCATTTTTACTTCATTTTCAATGATAAGTGGTTGTGCAATAAAAGCAGCTGGTTCACCATGACTGGGTTCATAAGGAGCAAAATCACTGATTCCAATTGCGTTAGTTTTTAAAACTTCTCTAACTAAAAAACCTAATTTAGAATTATAATATTTACCAGTTATAATATTAGTATTGTAATCCGCCTCATGTGTGACGCTATAAAAAATTTGTCCTTGTGGATGAATCAATAGAACGTCATAATAACCATATTTACTAATATATTCAGCAAAGTAGTCATCTTGTTTACCAGCCTCAATTATCGTTAATGCTTCTTCCAAACTACTATTAACAATAATAGCCCAATTTAGATCAGGAATTGTTAATGGTGCATAACTGGTTATTTTTATATTATCTGTATTGTCAATTTTTATTTTCGTACTAGATTGACCAATAAGTGCCGCATTAATATCATCGTCAACTTCTTCTATATTACTAATTTTAGCATTTCGATAACCAATTTTATCTTTGAATTTACCAACTAAATAAGTTTTTGTATTTTTTTCTGTATGAACAATGGTATTTATTTGTTCTGGATAAATACACAAGATTAAAACTCCAAACAATTTCTCATCTTGTAATATTGGAGCTGCAAGAAAGACAACTTCTTTATCTAAGATAGAAGATAGTAAAAAATCTTGTAATACAACTCGTTGAGAACCTTTTTTAAATACTTTTGCCATAGAGCCATTTTTCATTTGTTCATTACTTAATAAGTTAGTACCAATCTTAACCTGTTCTGTAGTGGTATAAACTATATCTCCATCAGCAGCAATTAAAAATAAATTACCATATCCATATTGTTTAACAAATAATTCTAGTTCTTGATTAAAATTATCTGGTAGTGGTTTGGAATTTTTTGAATGTAATGTTTGTTCAAATTCAATTATGGTTTGTGCCATGGGAAGAATTTTGCTTGCTACAGAAATATCATGAATACGTTCTTGAAAAAACTGTTCTAATTGGAATTTTTTACTCTCTCGAGTTGCTTCTAATTTTTGAAAGGCATTCTGCTGAAAAACAGAAATAGTATTTGTAAGAATTTTAATATCAGCTTGACGTTCTGTAAAGAAATCTTCTATTTGAGCTTTTTTATTGGCTTTTACACTTTCCAATTGGTTAAATGCTGCTTGAGAAAGAGCTGTCTTGCTTTCTAATAAAAAACTTATTCCTGCAACTATAAATATAATTGCTATTGACATAAATGATAAATATAACTTAGTTCCTATTTTCATAAATTCTCTTTTTACAGTATAATTAAATGATTATTAACATGCTATCTTAAAAGTAAAATTTATACAAGCTTAAAAATTACTTGCTGATAAACTTAAAAAATATTAACTATATCAATTTCATATAGTTATAAAAATTAATTGATATTTTCATAATTACAATCTTTACTCAGTATAGACTAAAAAATTGTGGGATTAGTGGAGTTATAATGAAAAATAGTATTTTTATTAAGCATGAGTAAGATATTATTAGGATTTAACTATGCCTAACTTACTTTTAATCATTTGGAATCAACCAACTGTTGGAATTATCAATACTTTTGCTAATGTCAAAATTTGTTACTTAGGTTTCGGGAAATCCGCTATGCTCCATTCCCGAAATAACCAATTAACTATATTGTTGAAATTATACAAAGATAATTTTATCTTGAAATCTCTTATTAATTTGTTGTAGACTTTTTATAATTACTTGGATAATTAAAAATGCAATCAAAGAACTTAACTACTACTATTTTGCTTGCCATGTTATTTGGAGGCATATTAGGTAGTATTTTCAATATATTTTTTATGGATATAGCTTTTGTCAGAGTTGTTTTAATTGACAATGTATTTCATGTAATTGGCCAGATTTTTATTGATTCATTAAAAATGTTAGTAGTACCATTGGTATTTATTTCCTTAGTATGTGGTACTGCCTCTTTGGGAGATATTAGCAAATTAGGTCGCTTAGGTGGTAAAGCTCTGTTGTTTTACATTTTGACAACAGCACTAGCTATTACCATAGCATTAGGACTAGCCGTTACAATATCGCCTGGTGAAGGTTTTAATAAGGAATCTGTAGAAACAGTCGAATTTGTTGCCAAAGAATCGCCTTCTTTAGCTCAAACCATTATTAATATGATACCCAATAATCCGGTTGAAGCTATGGCTAATGGTGATATGTTACCGTTGATTGTATTTTCCATATTATTTGGGATTGCAATTGTAATGGCTGGTGAATCTGGAAAGAGAATTGAGAAACGTTTTAATGATTACAACGCTATCATGATGCAAATGGTTAACATTTTGATGAAACTAGCTCCATTGGGAATATTTTGCTTAATAGCGAAAACATTTTCTTTACAAGGGATTGATTTGATTAAACCATTGTTTGGTTACTTTATGGTAGTGGTGACAGCATTATTATTACATGGTTTTATCTCTTATTCAATACTTCTTAAAGTATTTTCTGGTTTAAGTATTAGAAAATTTATTAGTAAAATGCGTCGGGTTCAGGTATTTGCTTTCAGTACTGCTAGTAGTAATGCTACTATTCCTGTTAACGTTGAAAATACAACAAATAGATTTGGTGTAGATAATTCTGTAGCTTCTTTTACGATTCCTTTAGGTGCAACCATTAATATGGATGGCACTGCTATTATGCAAGGAGTAGCAACAGTTTTTATTGCCAACGTATATGGTATCGATTTAACAATGTCGGATTACTTAATGGTTATTTTGACAGCAACTCTAGCTTCAATAGGAACTGCAGGAGTACCTGGTGTTGGGCTAATTATGTTGGCTATGGTATTAGATCAAGTAGGTTTACCAGTTGAAGGAATTGCATTGATAATTGGAGTTGATCGATTATTAGACATGATGCGGACTGCAGTCAATGTAACTGGTGATGCTGCGGCAACTGTTATTATTGCAAAAAGTGAAAATGGTTTAAATAAAGAAATTTATAATAGTTAAATTTTGTACAGGATAATTGTAGGGAGGATTTAATAATCTCCAAAATTTGAGGTTCAAACCTTCCAGGTTTTAAAAACCTGGAAGGTTTAGTTTCGGGTTTTATTAAATCATTATTCCTAAGGTAATTTTTATATCAAATTGCAGGTTATAGTATTTTTAAATTGGATAAACTACAGTAATATAAGTAATTTATTTTGAATTTAATTAAGAATTAAGCATTCATAATTAAGAATTGCTATTATTAATAATATTTCTAGGTGAGACTAAATGTTATCATTTTTGTTTTCTCGTTTGTTTAGTACATTAGTAGTTATGTTGGGGGTGGTTACATTAGTATTTTTACTAATTCATCTCGTACCTGGCGACCCAGTACAAGCTATGCTTGGGGAATCAGCGACTTTTGCGGATCAAGAAGTATTACGAACTAGTTTAGGTTTAGATCAACCTTTATTAGCTCAATGGCAGTCATATATGTCAGGTTTATTTCAAGGTGATTTAGGAATTTCGTTATATTCAAAAAGTCCGATTGTTGATATGTTATGGGAACGGCTTCCGGCTACTTTAGAACTAGCTTTAGCTGGCTTATTAGTTGCGTTGATACTAGCTATTCCATTAGGAAGCATTGCTGCCTTACGGAAGGATAGTATGTATGATAATGGGTCAATGGTATTTGCTTTATTAGGAGTTTCAATCCCTAATTTTTGGTTAGGCCCGATGTTGATATATTTGTTTTCCTTAACTTTTGGCTGGTTACCAGTTAGTGGCAATGACAGCTTATTATCGTTAATTTTACCAGCTTTAACTTTAGGAACAGCATTGGCAGCAATTTTGGCTCGGATGATTCGGGCAACTTTATTAGAAGTATTGAATGAAGATTACATCCGTACCGCTCGTGCCAAGGGTTTACGAGAATCATCAATAGTTATCCATCATGCGTTACGCAATGCTTCTTTACCACTTATCACAGTATTAGGTTTACAACTTGGTACACTATTGGGAGGAGCGGTAATTACTGAAATTATATTTGCCTGGCCTGGTATAGGTCAATTAACAATCGAATCTATTGAACGTAGAGATTATCCAGTTGTTCAAGCTTGTATCTTATTGATTAGTTTAAGTTATGTATTGGTAAATACTTTGACTGATCTACTTTATACTTGGTTAGACCCACGAGTAAATTATAGTGCTTAAAATTATCATTCCTGCATCTATTTTGTTTATCTGGTTTTTATCAGCAGTATTAGGCCCTTGGTTACCTTTACAGCCTAATAATATTATTTTGTCTAATATTTTAGAAACACCTTCATTTACTGAATTATTGGGTTATGATGATTTAGGTCGGCCAATTTTAGATCGATTGATTTTAGGAGCTAGAACTTCATTTTTGGTAGCTGTAGGAGTTATCTCAGTTTCTCTAACAGTAGGAACTTTAATTGGTATTTTGAGTGGTTGGTTTGGTGGTTATATTGATTTAATTATTGTCCGTTTCATGGATATATTTTTAGCTTTTCCAGGGATTTTATTAGCTATAGCTTTGTCTGGAATTTTAGGGCCAGGAATTGAAAATGTAGTGTTTGCTCTATCAGTGGTTGGTTGGGTCGGATTTGCTCGTTTGGCTAGGGCTCAGACTTTATCATTAAAAAATAGAGATCATGTATTAGCAGCCATTGCTTTAGGAGCTAGAACTGGGCGAATTTTACGTTATCATATTATGCCTTTATTATTAGCTCCATTATTAATTGAGGCCACTTTTGGTATAGCTGGAGTGGTGATAGCAGAAGCTGGATTATCATTTTTGGGATTAGGAGTACAACCTCCAATGGCTTCATGGGGAAGCATGATTAAACATGGTACTAGCTATATGTTAATGGCTCCTCATATGGTATTAGCTCCTGGATTAGCATTGTTGTTAATAGTATTATCGGTTAATATTTTAGGCGATAAGTTACGAGATAGGCTTGATGTTCATTCAAGGTAAACAAGGTAATTTGAGATAAAATTTATGCAATATGATCCAATTGTTTATTTATTGGAAACACCAAAATATCATTTGGTAAAACTTGATAAGGTTAATGTATTTTCTGGTTGGGTATTTAATTTTGGGATTCAAAAAGTTACAAGCTTAAATGTTTACGCTGATGAAAAATTAATCGATAATTTTATGGTTAATTTACCTCGGGAAGATATTGCTATTTACATTCCCAGTATCCCAGCGGTGAAAACCTGTGGTTTTAGTTTTGAATTGGAAGTAGCAAAAACAATAAATAGCTTGACCTTTGAAATAGTATTTGATGATCAATCTACAGAACTATTTTTCCGATTTGATATCACAAACATTGTTAATCAGCAGGAATATTTTAATAAGCTTAACCAGCGATTAGCTTTGATACCACAACCAGAACCGGAATTAATTTATTTAACTCAAGGCCATTATAACGTTGCTGAGTATAGAAATTCTATTATTTCTGGAGTAATGAATTTACATAAATATTTGCAACATTCTGGAGTTGATTTAAACCAAATTAAAACATTATTAGATTTTGGTTGTGGCTCAGGTAGATTATTAGTTGGTTGGCATTTATTAAGTCCGCATATAGAATTAAACGGTTGTGATTTTAATCCAAATTTACTTGATTGGGTACAACAGAATCTAACGAAACAGGTTACTTGCATAGAAAATAGTTTTGCCCCACCATTACCTTATATAGATGATAAATTTGACTTAATTTATTTAGTTTCAGTATTTACCCATTTATCTCTCGATGTTCAAAAACTATGGATTCAAGAGCTTAAAAGAGTTATTAAACCAGGAGGTTATATATTAATAACTTTGCATGGAGAGATATATGTACGCAACGGTTTTTGGCAAGAACCAGATAAAATCCAACAATTTTTAATGGAAGGGTTTGCAGAAAGTGGTTCTGATAACGGTTCTAATTATTATGCTTCTCATCATACTCCAGATTTTATCAAACAAATAATGCAAGGATTTAATTTAGTTGGTTATTTCCCAAATGGAACTATAGATAAACAAAGAACTTCATTTCAAACTGCTCAGTCTCAGGATATTTATATATTTAAACATGAAGTATAAGCTGTATGTAAATCAATTGTCGCAACTGGTTGTATTGATGCAACGTAATTTACAGGTTATTATTGCTGATAAACTCAACTTATCATTGCTATTTTTACAAGTTCCTCTTATTGCAATCTTAATTATCGTTGCTTTTTATAATTTTGAGCATGATAAGCAGAACTTTGATGAAGCTGCAAAGGTTTTATATTATTTTGGCCAAATGAAGCAACCATTAGAGCAAGCTAGAAAAACTGTCAACATTGATAAATTATATAGATATGCAAAAGCTTTAGCCCAAGATATTAATATTCAGCAAAAGTATGAATATATTAATAATACGATTGAACCATTCTTTACTAAGAAAAACATAAGGATGCCAAATTTATTAATTGGAACTAAAATAGAATTAATTAGTGATATGGCTAGTATGCGGCGTGGGAGTGTATATTTTTTATTGGTTGCCGCCAGTATCTGGTTTGGGATTATGGGATCATGTAAGGAAATCGTTACTGAGCAATATATTTTAAGACGAGAAAGCCGTTCTTATTTATTTATCTTACCTTATATAACAGCAAAAAGTTTAGTTTTAATGCTCATTTTGGGTATTCAAACTGGCTTACTATCCTTAATGGTTGTTCCATTATTATTAGGATTTGTTTGGCTAAATGTGGTAAAAATATGGCTTATTTTATGGTTAACCGCTTTTGTGGCGGCTTCTATGGGATTATTTATTTCTTCTTTAGTAACTAGTTATCGAGTAACTTTGACTTTGATACCATTGTTAATGATTCCTCAATTATTATTTGGTGGTTTATTACGGCCACCTATTGATTTACAAACTAGTAATTGGTCATATATTGCTAATTCTGTGAGTGCAATTACGATTCAAAGATGGGCATTTGAAGCTATTTTAACCACTGATAGATATGCTCAAGGAGGGATTTTAAAGTTACAAATTAATCCTAAAGTAAATAGTGAGTTAAATCTAGTGCAAACCAAAAATTCTTCATTAGTAAATTCATTTTTTATCGCTCGTGATAACATCAAACATTTATGGTGGCCTTTAGCATGCCTAATTTCTACTAGTTTACTATTTTTTATTAGTAGTTATATAGTATTACGTTGGCGTTTTACTTGATGTATTTTCTATTGATAGATATTAATAATTTTCAGAATTATCTGTATTTAATTGTGAATTAGTGAATTAAGAATGGTTAATTATTAATTAAATTCAAATATAAATTACTTATATTGCTAGGATGCAATGACCGAAGGGAATTGCATCAATAATTGT
>DAOUSL010000173.1 GCA_030627235.1 Thioploca sp. | reverse complement strand
TTTTGGTTTGATATAGTTAAGTAAGATATATTTAGTTTAAAAGTATTTTAAAAAATTATAATTTGTTAAATCTATCTTGTCAAAGAAATTTTAGTTGAAACATATGGAAATAAATCAATAGTACTAGGTTGCACAAATACACCTACTTCTAGCAGGTAGTAGTTTAATATTAATTTCTATACTTTCTTTAAAGTGTACTGTAGTTAAACGTATTAAATACAATTTGACAAGATAAATGCTCTAATTCCTAAACATTGTTTTGATATTCTATTAGCTTTTTCTTTTGATGCTTTTCTAGTAGTAGATTAAAATCCACCTCCAGTAACTAAATCAAATATATCATTTCTGAAATCTATAAGTTTTTTCTCATCTATAATATTTATTAGTAATATCATTCTATACTCATAATTCAAACTAACTGCATGAAAATATTTTAATTTACCTTGAAGTTTATGTAGCTTTAATGTAGGTTCAGACTTAATTACTACTTAACTTTTTTAACACATTTGCATATTTATTCAATAAATTCGGATGTTTTTTAAAAAATTTTTGTTCCTTTTTTTGATAAAACTTATTTCTAACTAGTTGCATTTCTTAATTTATTTATATGTTCATCTATATCATCAATAGTTTCAAAATCATCAGAATTATTAATATTTTTTAAAGTTTGTAAACATTGTTCAACATCTATTTTAAAATCTTCTTTTTGTACTTCTATGCCTTGATCTTTTAAACTATCTAAAAACCACAATACTTTCTCTGCAACATGTTCATTTTGAATATTAACTTTTAAAGTTATCATATACTTTACCCTAAATATAATATGTGAATAGGTGAACAAACCATAAGTTCATCCACCCAAAAAACCTTACATTACACCTTCAACAACCACAGCTCATTGGATATATTAAGTGATAATGTTATGCACCATAATGATTATGGTTAAATTTGAAATGTGGTGTATGGCACTTTGCTTGTACATCCAACGAATTTATGAGTTAAAACAGCATTAATTGTTCTCGTTTTTTAGGTTTTTGATAGGCATTGGGAGATATATCATAATTAGTAATAATTGCTTCAATCATTGGACTACGATTTTTTTCACTAGCTCCAACATGATAAAAATGCTCACGAGTTAGTATATTAAATTCTTTCCAAATTGATTTTATATACTCATTTTCTCGGTAATCATTGTGATGCCAGGTTGATAGAATAAATTTACTTTTTGTTGCAGAAAGTTTCTTATATAAAGTTTGTTCATCATCTTCATTCCAACCATTATAATAGTCAACATGACGACCTATATATGGAGGATCACAATAAATAATATCATTATTGCTTCCAGCTTCAATCGTTTTTTCAAATGATTGGTATTTTAAATCAAATGGTTTTAACTCTAATAGTTTAGTTACGTAATCGACTTGATTTACAATTTTTGTAATATACGCTGGTGCAAACCGTTGAGGTTTTCGACAAAATGGAACATTTAAACCTCCTTTTTTATTGAAGCGAATCATACCATTAAATCCAGCCCGATTTAAAAATAAAAAGTCTAATGGTTGATGTTCTTTATTGAAGCGTTCACGTATTTTATAATAATGTATTTCTCCATTTTCAAGTAGCCTATCACCTTCATCTATTAGATAATGCCTAACAATTTCAGGAGTTATTTCACCAGAAGATATCGCAGAATAAAAATTGATTAAATGTGGATTTGTATCACACAGCAGAGCTTTTTTAGGTGCAATATTGAAAGCAACAACTCCAGTTCCCATAAAGGGTTCAATCCATAATCCTTCAAAATTTGGAGGAAGAATACTAGCTATCCAAGGAACTAACTTAGTTTTAATACCTTGTGATTTAATCGGAGGTATATTTACTTTCATGAATAAACTACCTTATTTCCTTATTATTTTTTGGCACAATAAGTGTAATATCTCCTTTTCTATAATTAACAAAACTAGTTAAATCCGTATTTTTTTTGTTATCACCAATAGCTATCTTTCCATAGTTCATCCAATAGTTATCGAACTAATCTTCTCCTAGTTTTGCAAACATACCATTTCCATCTAAAATATCTTGAATATTATTTATGCTACCTATATTGGCCGTATTTCCACTTCCACTTTTATCACTTGCAATACGCCATTTTTCAGCTACAAAAAACTGAAAATTATTAATAACCGAAGTTATAGCACGAAGCTCTTTTAATTTATGTTGTTTCATCAATAGTTGATTCACCTGCACGATTGTAAATAATTCCTAAACAGAAATGACCTAAATATGAGCCGTATGAAAATTATATATTTTTTGTACTTGTACGATCCTCAAAATATTTTCCATGTGAACCGAGGGTAAAGCCATTACATAAGAAAGGTTTGTTTGGTAACCGATAAGTTATTTTAAAATCAAGTGCAAATTTAATTTTATCATCATCTGCTTTAACAAATGAAATATCAGGATAGTAGTTTTGATGTTCTGGTAATACTACCTTATAACCATATTGCCTTGAAAATTCGATGATTTTAGGAAAAAGATGAATTTCTAAAATTTTTGAAATTATCTTTGTATCTGATGAAATTGTGTGAATATTTTTAAAAATATCTATAAAACCTTTAATTGTCCATTGGCCATCATCAGTACTAACATATTTTTGCAATTCGGTAATGAAATTCTTGATTTGAGTTTCAAATTTTTCTTTGTCGTGCATATTAATATTTTGGGTTTAGGTTTTAGCGATATTGTTTATAATTTGCTTTCTTGAGACCAAATCTTTACCACATAAGAACGGTTAATAGTTTTGTGATTAAATGGCAGAGCCATTTGTAATGAATGTCAAAGTGGAATCTTGATACTAAATCAATTATTTTTCTTGGCTATAAAAAATTTTTGATTCTTTTTTATTGTGGGTTCTAATTGTACTGCAATGTTGGTTTTACCTGTTATTTTAATTTTAGGACAAGATTTATTATCAACTTGAATTTCTAAAATAGGTTTCTTGAAAAATTTATCTTCAGCAGTTTCTATAATAATAAAATCTCCAAGTTTAAGTTCATAGTTTTCAATTTCAAAAGCCAATATCTTATTATCAAAAATATCAATAACATTTTCTATTTTCTGAAATTTATGAATAGATTCATGTTTGATTATTTCTTCGTTTAATATTTCAAAAATAGCCTGACAATAATTTTCCAAAAATTGAATATAACTTTCCAATACAGAATGATCTTGAAAATTTTCTACAGTTTCTGAACCATGAGCTATTTCATTTCTACTTTCAACCAACTGATTAATTTCTTCATATAAAACCTCTGCTTTTAGCTCTCCAATATCTTCTTTTTGTCGGATATATTGGATATGCTGGATAATGGTTTGGTTTATTTTGAGTTTGCCATTTAAATCTATATTTAATTGTTTAAAAAGTTCAACGATTTTATTATGTTTTAAATTACCAGATAAAAGCACAAATGCTTCTAAATTAAAAATATAATCTGATGGATTTTCTATGCAATTATTAAGATTTTTTAAAACTTGTTCTTTGGTAAGATGTTGATATTTAGCACTTGTTCTACTTGTAATAGTTGATATTAATTTTAAAGATAATTCAAAATGTTGTTCTTTAATTTTATTATCAATTTGATTGTATTTAGGTATTATATCTGAAAGTGTATCAAGATATTCTTTAATCCAAATTTCAATAAATTTTTCTAAAATACCATATAGTGAAATAATAATTGCTTTATATTCAAATATCTTCTTATCAATTCCAAATGTGTTATGTCCTTTTATTTTGTCCAATAGTTTTTTAATTTGTTCATTATCTGTTTTTAAGGCAACATAACCAGCAATATCATTTACATCTTGAATATGTTGTATATATTTCCGAATTAGTTTGATTTCTTTTCTAAAATCTGCTAAAGATGATTCATTCATAAATCATAGTCCATACTTTAGGAAATATAATCTTGCAAAAAATCATGATAAAAATCTATTCGTTTTTGTATATCTCTTGGGGTAATATTTCTGCTATTAAAAATATATCTATCTGTTCTTTTTATAGGAACATCTAATTTTGGATTTATATATAAATTCTGTTTAATTGCATCAGCTTTTTTTATAAATGTATCTTTGTTCCCAATGTTTATGGCAAAAGCTTGCATTATCCCATCATAAATAGTTTTAGTTGGTTTTGCATATTGTCTTTTCCCAACTTGAGGCAATAAAAAAGCTGTATTATCAAATATTTTATAAATTACCTCAACAGTATTATTAAATAGTGTTTCTAATTGCTGAAATGTATCTTCTGGATAATTATTTGCTTGTTTTAAATATTCATCTAAAAATCTTTCAATTGTCATCCCACTCAATTCTTTAATATGACGATATGCAAAAAAACGTAAAACTAATTCAACATCTTCCATTTTACGATAGCGTTCATCTTGAAGTAATTCATCTTTCTCACTTTCTAAAGGTAAATCCCACATTTTACGAAAATATTCATTTCTACCAAGTTTTATACAGAACTGATTAAACTTACCATTATGTAAAGCATTTCTAGTCTCTTGAGGGGTTAATAATGCACCACCACTATTTAATCTTTCAAATACAGTTTGTTTAAGAAATTCAGCTTCTTCATCACTTTTAGCAGTCTCTTGTAATAAGACAATTGAAGATAGATAACGTCTATCTACTCCTCTTCTTACTTCTTTTGGTAAATCATGATATTTTATACCATTTAATTCTTTCCAATATTCAAGTCCTTCTAGTTTAAACACATTTGTATAAAAATCATAAATTGCAGTTAGTCTTTGTAATCCATCCATAACCTCATAAAAAGAGTAATCTACTTCATATAAGAAAATTGGTGGAATAGGAACATTCATAATAAATGATTCTATCAAACGAGATTTTTTTTCATTACCCCATCTTCTTCTTCTTTGATAACCAGGATTAAGTTCATATTTTCCACTATCGAGCATAGTTGCTATAGTATCAAGTGGATAACGTGCTTGCTCAGTGATAATTCTTATTTCACCTTTCCTATATTTTTTATTAATTTCTTCATTAGAAAGTATTTTTTGAGAATCTTCTACTTTTTTATCAATAGTGAAAGATTCACCAGTGAGTAAATAATTATTTGAATTCATATTTTAATATAATTTTTTTACAAGACAATAATCAAATATTTTGGTGGACAAACCTTAAAGCCCGTCCACCCCAAAAAACCTACATCACACCTTTAACTGCCTTAACCACATTATCCACAGTAAAGCCATACTCCTTAAACAACTCATCAGCTGGAGCAGATTCACCAAACTTATCTACACCAATAACCTTACCACCCAAACCAACATACTTATACCAAGCATCAGAAACCCCAGCTTCAACAGCAACTCTTGCAGTCACAGAACTTGGTAACACAGATTCCTTATAAGCAGCATCTTGAGCATCAAAATCATTAGTATTAGGCATCGAAACTACCCGAACCTTCTTACCACTCAACTGTTTAGCCGCATCCACAGCCAACTCAACCTCAGAACCAGTCGCAATAATAATCGCATCTGGAGTACCAGCACAATCAGCTAAGATATAACCACCTTTCTCAACTAATGCAATCTGTTCCGCAGTACGAGTTTGTGGAGCTAAACCTTGACGAGAGAAAATCAAACAGCTAGGGCCTTCCTTCCGTAATATGGACATTTTCCAAGCCACCGCAGATTCAACTGCATCACAAGGCCGCCACACGGACATATTAGGAATCATGCGTAAAGTAGCAGTCTGTTCAACTGGTTGATGAGTCGGGCCATCTTCACCTAAACCAATAGAATCATGGGTATAAACAAATAAACTCCGAATTTTCATTAATGCAGCCATCCGCAACGCATTCCGAGCATACTCAGAGAACATCAAGAAAGTTGCACCATAAGGAATGAAACCGCCATGCAAAGCTGCACCATTCATAATGGCGGACATACCAAACTCACGTACACCGTAGTTTACATAGTTACCAGCAGCATCAAGATGAATGCTCTTACAACCACTCCAAATAGTTAAATTAGAACCAGCTAAATCAGCTGAACCACCTAAAAATTCAGGCAATAATGGCCCTAAACCATTCAACGCATTTTGGGAAGCTTTCCGAGAAGCAATTTTTTCAGCTTTAGCATCAACACTGGATATAAAAGCATCAGCATCTTTAACAAAATTAGCTGGTAAATCACCACTTAAACGGCGTTTTAACTCTGCGGCTAACTCAGGATTAGCTTGAGCATAAGCGGCAAATTTAGCATCCCAATCACTTTCAGATTTAGCACCTTTAGCTTTAGCATTCCAACCAGCAGCAATATCAGCAGGAATTTCAAATGGAGCAGCAGTCCAACCTAATTCTTTTCTGACTAAAGCAATTTCAGCGTCGCCAAGTGGAGCTCCATGACAATCTTCTTTGCCACCTTTGTTTGGTGAACCATAACCAATAGTAGTTTTGCAACAAACTAAAGTAGGTTTATCAGATTGAGAACGAGCTTGTTCGATAGCACTTTTAATTGCAGCAGCATCATGACCATCAACATTTTCAACTACGTTCCAACCGTAAGCTGCAAAACGTTGTGGAGTATTATCAGTGAACCAACCTTCAACTTCACCGTCAATACTGATACCGTTGTCATCATAAAATGCTACTAATTTGCCCAGCTTCAAAGTTCCAGCTAAAGAACAAGCTTCATGAGAAATTCCTTCCATCATGCAACCATCACCTAAAAATACATAGGTATTGTGGTCTATAATATCGTGGCCGGGACGATTAAATTGAGCGGCTAAAGTTTTTTCCGCAATCGCCATTCCTACTGCATTAGTGATACCTTGACCTAATGGGCCAGTAGTTGTTTCTACTCCAGGAGCGTATCCATATTCTGGATGGCCGGGAGTTTTGGAATTCAATTGACGAAAGTTTTTCAAGTCTTCAATCGACAATTCATAACCAGTTAAATGAATTAAAGAATAAATCAACATTGAGCCATGACCATTGGATAATACAAAACGGTCGCGATTGGCCCAATTTGGATTAGCTGGATTATGGTTCATGTAATCGTTCCATAATACTTCTGCAATATCAGCCATACCCATTGGAGCTCCGGGATGACCTGAATTGGCTTTTTGGACTGCGTCCATACTTAAAGCACGAATTGCATTAGCTAGTTGTTTACGTGAAGGCATTTAGTTCTCCTATGATAGGATTAGAAAATTCATTCTTAATGCCGATTTTATAAGAATGAAGGATTTAGTGAATAATTCTTAATTATGAATTCTTAATGCTTAATTAAATTCAATATAAATACTATTTAGATAGGGGTTAGTATATGAGTAAAAACTTATTAAGTAAACTGAGATTGATCAATTTTAATCAGCTGTTATATTCAGCCAATTAAAAACTAGTATCTAAAATAAAAGTATCTTAACATAATTCATTCTTAAGTTAAGGAAATTATTTAAGTTGTTATAATGCCAAACTTAGCTTTACATTTTATGTATACACAATTACTTATGATAACATTACAATATAGTTTGTAAAATGTGGAATTTTATTTATTTTATAGATAAGATATTAAAGATGAATTGTTATTGTAAAAAATCTGATCCAGAATTTACTAAGAATGAATATTGTGGTATATGTGAAATATGTGGTGAACTGGGGCATACATGTGCTCATCCAAGATTACCGGTAACGGGAGCTTGGTGTGAAAAACATTGGCAAGAACTAAATGATTATAAAATTATAACTTTAGGGGATATAATCCCAAGTTTATTTTTTCTATTTGTCGTAATTATAACTGTGTTCATATTATTTAGTATAATTTTTTAATCTTTAACAAACAATACTGTGTTAGCATCATTATTTGAATAATCATTTTTAACATGTTATTCTACGTTTGAAAATAGATGAAAACCATTATATCATCTATAAATAATCTAGAATTTACACAAGAATTTGTACATTAACTTAATTAAAATATATTTAGGAGCAAAATAGATGGAGTTTTTATTAGCTATAATTGCTGGTGTTATTGGATTTGTATTAGCTTATCAGTTTAATCCTAAATTAAAGGAATTTTCTGAAAAGTTTGATAATGAACAACAGAAATGCCAACAACTTGAGCAATCTTTAGAAACCTCTAAACAAGAATCAACAGATTTATCCCGAAAAATAGCTGATGAGCAACAACGATCTCAACAACTTGATAAATCTTTAGAAATTTCTAAACAAGAATTGACAAATTCATCCCAAAAATTAGCTGATGAACAAAAGAAGTGTCAACAACTTGAGCAGTCTTTAGAAATTTCTAAACAAGAATCAACAGATTCATCTCAAAAATTAGCTGATGAACAACAGAAATGTCAACAACTTGAACAGTCTTTAGAAACTTCTAAACAAGAATTGACAGATTCATCCCAAAAATTGACTGCTGAACAACAGAAATGCCAACAACTTGAACAGTCTTTAGAAACCTCTAAACAAGAATCAACAGATTTATCCCGAAAAATAGCTGATGAGCAACAACGATC
>DAOUSL010000195.1 GCA_030627235.1 Thioploca sp. | reverse complement strand
CTTTGTGCGGAGTCGCCCTATGAGACCGGACGTGTCAGGGCAATTATAACCGTTTCGCTGAAAAATTGATTAGTTCACGGAATAAGGACGTTCCGTGAACATCATGAAATTTCTGCGAAACTCCTTATGTGATAGTCCTTCCATTTTTTGCACACCAAACAAGCAATGGAAGAATAATTCTTGCTGTTTCTCTTGTCCATTTTTCACCTTGTAGTGCTTTTGGCAGAGGCATATATTTCTCCTTTTTTAGCCTAACACCATTCTTGAGCCGCCGTCAAGGTCGGCCTCGAAGATATAGTTAGATAAACAATCTTGCATCACACTACCTGATTAATTTCGCCACCTAATTTCGCATATATCAATAAATGAGCAATGCTTAAAGCCCGATCAGATATTTTTTCTATACGCCTAACAGCACTAAGTATATCCTGATATTCTTTAGATAAATCTTGATTAGTCAACTTCAAAATATTTTTTTCCACCATTTTATACAAGTCGTCTGCTTTGCTTTCCTCAATTAAAACTTGTCTAAAACATTCAGTTACTAATTCTTTATCAACCAAATTTATCATTTCCAATGTTATTGTTAAAGCATCGACAGCAGATTTTTGCAATGGGGTTATATATTCTAAAATAATATCCTGTTCTAAATCATCAGTAAAATTACGGCAAAATTTCCTAGTAAATGAACGAGTATTACTATAAGCTCTAACAATTTCATTAGATATTTTCAGAAAAGATACCATTTCTCTCAAATCTTTGCCCTCTGGATGATAAAGAGCTAAAATATTGATAATTTCATCATCCACTTTAGATGCTTCCTTTTCTAAACTTTTTTGATAACTTTTTTTAAGTTCAAGCAAAATTTCAATATCGTTAGCTTCCAGTGCATGTAAAATTAACTGGTTTTTGTCTAAAACTGTTGCAACCAAATTATACATTGTCGCTCTAATATTTTTAAGTTTCTGTAATTCGGTTTTTAACATTAGCCAAATCTCCCAGTAATGTAATCTTCCGTTTGTTGTTGGTGTGGATTTAAGAATATATTCTTAGTTTTGTCATACTCAACCAAATCACCTAAGTGAAAAAATACGGTATAATCCGCTACTCGACTAGCTTGTTGCATATTATGAGTAACAATAATAATTGTATATTCTTGTTTTAGCTCCAACATTAAGGCTTCAATTTTCTCTGTAGAAATCGGGTCTAAAGCTGAAGTCGGTTCATCCATTAAAATTATGTTTGGCTTGATTGCAATCGTTCTGGCGATACATAATCTTTGTTGTTGTCCACCGGATAATGCGGTACCGGGTGAATGCAATTTATCTTTAACTTCATCCCATAAATTAGCTTTTTGTAATGATTCTTCAACTAAATCATCACATGCACTGCCTTTTTTTACCATCAGGTGTTTGATTGGAGCATACGCAACATTGTTGTAAATTGATTTTGGAAACGGGTTTGGTTGTTGGAATACCATGCCAACATATTTACGCACCGCACATTCATCGACATCTTTATCGTAAATGTTTTTATTTTTTATGATAATTTCACCATCAATTTTAATATTATCAATCAAATCATTCATACGATTCAAACATCTTAAAAAGCTTGATTTACCACAACCAGAAGCTCCAATAATAGCAGTAATTTGGTTGTTATGTATATCTATACTCACATCTTTTAGTGAATGGTTGTCACCATACCAAAGATTCAAACTATTCACTGTAATTGCAGTGTTTTTTTCGTTTATCTTCATTATTTCTTCCATACTTAATAAGGAAACAAAACCCTAAAATTTAGCAACTTTTTAGTTAACATTTCATAGTTACAACTACCACTTGACTTCAAATTTTTTACGTAAATAAATTGCCATAGCATTTAAAGATATTAAAATTGTCAATAATACCATTATACCGGCTGCGGTTTTTTCTACATAAGCTCGTTCTGGCATTCCGGCCCAAGTAAATATTTGAGCTGGCATTACTGTCGCTGCTTGCATAATTGAATTAGGTGAATCTGGGATAAAAGCTACCATACCAATGATAATTAACGGGGCTGTTTCACCCATTGCTTGTGCCAAACCGATAATTGAACCAGTCATAACTCCCGGAAATGCTAAAGGAAAAACATGATCTTTAACTACCTGTATTTTGGTTAAACCTAAACCATAACCTGCTTGTCGAATATTATCTGGTACACTACGTAATGCGGCTCGTGAGCTGATGATGATAATTGGTAATGTCATAATTGCTAAGGTTAAACCTCCAACTAATGGGGAACTTCTTGGCAAACCAAAAAGATTGATAAATACCGCTAACCCCAATAAACCAAATAAAATAGATGGTATTGCTGCTAAGTTATTTATATTTATCTCAATAAATTGAGTCCATAGATTGTCTGCTGCAAATTCTTCTAAATAAATTGCTGTCATAACTGCGATTGGAAAAGCCACAACCATAGTTACAATCAAGGTTAAAATACTACCTATTACCGCCGATTTTATACCAGCATATTCAGGAATTTTAGAATCACCACGAGTAAAAAATATGATGTTAAATCTTAATTTTGTTGCATTATTTTTAACTAAATTGTCAACTGATTGGATATATTTTGGTTTAAGATTATGATGATGACCTTTTAAATATTGGTCTACTTGATCGTCAGCTAATATCCATAATTTTATCTTAGTATTCATTAAATTAGGATTATCTATTACCTGTTGCGGAATAGTGCGTAACCAAGAACGACTGACCAGCCTACGATATTCTTTATTTACTGCTTTACGAGTAGATTTTACAGTTTTTTCATTATAAGTAACATCTACTTGAATATATGTTTGTTGAAATGCTGGCAAACCTTTAATGACAATATCACTTAAAAAAAATATTAGAAATCCCAAGGAAAATAACAAGGATGATAATGTAACCATTTTAAATATAGTTGCTTTCATATGTCTAGTTTTCAAAGACTTATCATAAAATGGATTTTCACTATATATAGTAATTTTTTTATTCATAAAGTATTCACCTTATATTTTTGCTTAAATTTTCTAATTAAAGTCAAAGAAATTACATTTAGCAATAAAGTTACCACGAATAGCACTAAACCCAAGGCAAATGCGGATAAAGTATCTGGTGAATCAAACGCATGATCGCCAACTAAAGCATCGACAATTCTGACCGTTACAGTTGTCATGTCATCTAATGGATTCCAAGTTAAGTTAGCTCTTAAACCTGCTGCCATAACTACGATCATAGTTTCCCCTAAAGCCTTGGATAAGCCTAATAAAGTAGCAGATATTATTCCAGGCATCGCGGCTGGTAAAACTACTGCTACTATAGTTTCACCCATATTCATACCTAATGCCAAAGAAGCTCTGCGTTGTGAATCTGGCACTGCCCTGATGACATCATCGCTTAAAGATGAAATCACTGGGATAATCATAATTCCCATCACAATTCCACAAGCTAAAGCACTATTAAACGAAGCTTCTAAGTTAAAATATTCACATAGTTCCACAATCAATGGTGCTATAGTGAGTGCTGCAAAAAAACCATAAACAACAGTTGGAATCCCAGCCAAAATTTCTAACATGGGTTTAAGTAGGTTTCTAATGGTGTGTGAGGCATATTCACTCATGTAAATAGCACTGCATAAACCAATTGGCACCGCAATCAACATAGCAATAATGGTAATCATAAAAGTACCAGCAAAAATTGGCACTGCCCCAAATTTACTGTCTTCTATGCCCGGTGACCATTCTGTGCCGGTAATGAAATACCAGAAGCTTCGCATTTCAAAGAATTCAATTGCTTCAAATATAATGGAAAACAGGATTGCAAAAGTTGTTATTATGGAGATTGTTGCAGCAATTATTAACAACAATTTTAAAATATTTTCTGTGTATTGATTTCGGCTAGTTTTGAATAACATATATTTAATATTGACATGGTTTTGAGAAATTATTGATCCTTCCGAAAAAATTTTAAACGTGCTTCATTAAATAAAGAAACACTATATACTACTAGCTGAATTAAAATTTGAACTTAAGATCAATTTGAACACGATCAAAATCTTGCCCATTATCCAAGCCTACTTCATTCATAAAGTAGCTGGCTGATAATTTCCAGCCTTTGCCAATTTGATAACCAAGATTTAGTTCATGGCCTTTTCCATCTGTACCTCCACCAATAAAGTCAGAATCAGTAAATACTCCAAAAACTGCATCAGACTCAATCTCTCTATAAGTGTAACGAAAATCCCAAGAACCGATTTCTTTAACTTTGTTGACTTTAAAACCAACTAGGTAGCCAGTATCATTTGCTTCGGCATCTGTGTTGAGAACATAATCAAAAAATAGGGCGATTGGCATAGAATTAGTCTTAAAGGTGACATCACCAAACAATTCTAACTCATTGTACTCATTAATAAATTTACCATTAGAATCTAAGCTATTACCAAAATTGTCAGCTTCTTTTTCAAGATAATAAAAGTCATTTAATAACAAGCCTTTTATATTGCTGTAGCCAAAATAGCCAGCACCAATATTCATTTTAGCCCCATTGACTGTGATACCATAACCAAACTGACCGGCTAATAAAAAAGAATCATCTGAACCACCACGCTCTTCTATATAGAAAAAGCCACCGTTAAAAAAGAGGTTATTTTTTTTATACTGTAGAGCAATTCCTTCTGGCCGAAAATCGCCATCCCATAATAATTCAGACTTCACTGGTTTGTAGAATGGATTTTTAAACTTCCCTCCTTTAACTGTCAAACCGTCAATGGCTTTCCAAGCAAAATAACCTTGATCAAGCCGAATATCTTTTGTTGTTGACTGGCTATCAATTGATTGATTTGTAGAAACTGGATCTTCGCCACCGGTTGCAAATACCGCACCTATATCAATGGTTTTATTCACTTTAGCATATATTCCAACTCGTAACCGAATGCGATTGCGGTGCCGATCTTCTTTGCCTTCTCTACCAATGAACTCGTAACGGTAACGGAAATCTCCATTTAGTTTAATCCGTTCTGACCAATTTCCGGCGGCGAGTGCATAACTAGAAATTGTTGTATTTAATACAATAAAGCTTAACGCAAATTTTAACTTGTTTGTCATTGTAACCTTTGTCATTATTTAAGTAGACTTTTAATTCTAATACTACGATGTTGGAACAATACCTTCGCCAATATCAAAATTTCCAATCTAAAGATTTAGACTGTTTTGTTACTCCAATGCTTAAAACAGCAATGAGACCTAGAAAAATCTTATTACTTATTAGTCAAATCGTCTAAAGTAAGCTTAGTATGCTCAAGAACAGACTGTATAGTAGTGGCTCTCACACTTTCATCTAGTGGAATCAGACCAATTTCACTGAGGATACTATCAACACCTATCATGTCGTCATTCATAAACATTTTCACATATTTATCAATTGATGCAACTTCCTTTCTATGGGAATTTTTTACATAAAAGAAGAGTGATCTAGAAATTGGATATTTACCATCAGAAATATTTTCCGGAATTGGTACCACACCATTGACCTTAGAAGCACTAATTTTATCAGTGTTTTCAACCAAGAAACTATACCCAAAGATTCCAAAAGCCTTCTTATTTTTAGTTAATTTCTGCACGATAATATTATCATTTTCTCCAGAAGGGATATAAACTCCATCTTGTCTGATCTTATGATACTTTTTGTAACTCTTGTACTTCTCAGCATCTTGTTGGTACAAAGAGGTATATACTTCCATCTTTTTGGTTTGCGATTTCAACACCATATCTTCAAATGCATCACGAGTTCCAGAACTGGTAGGAGGTCCATAAATCACAATTTCCCTATCTGGCAAACTACTATCAATCTCATGCCAGTTTTTATACGGATTAGCCATCAAACTTTTACCATCTTTGGCAGGGACTTCAGCTACTACAGCAAGTAATAGCTGCTTTTTACTAACATCGAAAGATTTATTACTCTTACTTTGAGCGAACACGATACCATCAAAACCTATCATGGCTTCAGTAATATCAGTCACCCCATTTTTTGCACACTGCTCAAACTCCTTAACTTTCATACGCCGAGAAGCATTGCTAATATCTGGGGTATTTAAGTCATTACCCTTGCAAAATAACTTCATACCACCACCAGAACCGGTTGACTCAACCACTGGAGTAGGCAGTTTAGTAGTTGCTCCCAATTCCTCAGCAACTGCACTAGAAAATGGATAAACAGTTGAAGAACCTACTATTCTTAGCTGTTCACGGGCATTTACAATGCTCATAGCAGAAATCATTGCTATTAATAAAATGCTTGTTGTAAATCTCATTTAAATCTCCTAAAAATAAAGTACATAATATTTATCAGGTTTACAAAACCTAACAAATTTGAATTACAGATACGGATTGTAACAGCTCAAATTAGGTTGTCAATAACTTATCCATCATATTCATCAAAGGTTCATAAAGGGTTCATAAAGAGTTCATAAAACCTATTATATAAATGTGACAATATTGTGAATGTAGTTTTAAAGTTTTATAACTATTTTTGAAGTGGTATGATCCTTACTGTTAGGATAGGGAAATTGTTATGTATTTTATGTTGAT
>DAOUSL010000200.1 GCA_030627235.1 Thioploca sp. | reverse complement strand
CTTTGTGCGGAGTCGCCCTATGAGACCGGACGTGTCAGGGCAATTATAACCGTTTCGCTGAAAAATTGATTAGTTCACGGAATAAGGACGTTCCGTGAACATCATGAAATTTCTGCGAAACTCCTTCATTCTGGTTTATTTCCATCCAGTCTAGTATAATATGTATAATATTTAATCTTAAACGATAGTTAGGTAGGAGATTATAATGAAAATGTTTGCTGTTGTATGTTTGCTTTTTTTTAGTATTGTTTTAAACAGTTCAGCAATAGAGTTGTCTTTAAATAAAAAAATATTTATTCCAGGTGATAACTTAGTACTAACACTAAATGGAGATTGGTTAAGAGAAATCGATATTTACGTGGCTATAACCTTACCAAATGACAACACTCCTTGGTTTTTAACAGAAAAACAAAATTTTGTAGAAACCATAGTGCCATATTCTCAAATATTATCAGCAGATAGTTCAAATATTATTTTACAGATGTCTATTCCAGAAGGACTGTTAGAAGGAAAGTATACTTTTTATGCAACAACTATGAGTTCTTTTTTTGATAGAAACCGTAAAGTCACAGAAACTTCTTTTATTTACACCACTGAATCTGAATTGTCAGAATCTGATAGCTTAATTGAAAAAAATTGGGATTGGAACGATTTGTCATTTATAAAATCATCAAATAATCCAATTATTTATCCGGATATGAATAATCTTGAAGATGAGATTGGTAGTAATATTAATGGCCCATCAGTAATACAAATTCCAAGTTGGATAAAAAATCCTCTTGGTAAATATTACATGTATTTTGCACATCATGAAGGAAAATATATTCGACTTGCTTTTGCTAATAATCCAGAAGGACCATGGACAATATACAAAAATGGAGTATTGAATTTAACTGATACAGAAGCCATAGACCACATAGCTTCACCTGATGTTCATGTTGATACTAAAAATAATGAAATTAGAATGTATTTTCATGGTTTGACAAATGGTAACGGTCAACAAACATTTATTGCAGTATCAAAAAATGGTATTGATTTTTCTGCAAATCCAAATTTTCTTGGACTGCCCTATTTTAGAGTTTTTCGTCACAAAAATTATTATTTTGCTCTTGCTAAAAAAGTTAATAATGGTGGAATGTTACTGAGATCAAATGATGGTTTTGAGCAATTTAAGCAGGGTCCAATTTTAATTGATGATATGCGACATGCTGCTGTCCATGTAGATAATGATCAATTAATAATATTTTATAGTCGAATTGGTGACGCTCCTGAAGTTATATTACAATCAGTAGTTAAGTTAAATAATGATTGGAAAAGTTGGAAAGCAAGTAAACCGACAATAGTATTGCGTCCAGAGCATTATTACGAAGGAATTCAATTGCCAATAAAACCATCAAAATCAGGAGTTTCTGTTCTTCCAGTGCATGAAATTCGTGATCCTGGATTACTTATTACTAATGAAGGGCGTTATCTATATTATTCTATTGCTGGTGAAATGGGTATTGGTGTAGCTAAGATATTTTAGTCGGATAGGATGTGCAATACGATTTACCATTTTACAACATATGATAAATATCCTGAAATACTTCATTATTTTGGTGGGCAACTAAAATCCGTTACCCATCCTACCTGACTTATAGTTCCACCGATTTCATCGGTGGCTATTCATATTTAACCTCTTCGAGGTTGACTAACCCCAACGGGGTGAAACATAAATAGCCATAGGTAAAACCTATGGAACTATGGAATTAATATTATTCCTTATCACGTAACATTTTAGGATGTTGCTCTGCAAAATACGCTTTTTCAGCCGCAGTCAATTCAATAGTTTCAACACCAGTTATCATTGTTTTGATATAATGCAAAGGTGTTTTACCAGTTGTTGTCATGTAGATATGAATGAATGCAAAAGCCATCATCATAAATGCCGCTGCTGTGTGAAAAAATGTAACCACTTGAAATATGTCTTGTGATCCTTCAATCACATTCCATAAATCATAAGTTAAATAGATAATTCCACTTACCCAAAGAGCTGGACCAATGACAATCATAAAAGTTAGATAAGACAAACCTTGTAAGGCATTTTGCTTACGTCGCATAGTCTTAGTGTGTGGATGCGGTCTACCAAATAATATATCCCACGCATAGTAGCGAATAACAGCTAATAACCCTTGAGTTCTAGGCAAAAATTGCTTCCAATTGCCAGTAGTAAAATTCCAAAAGGTAGTAAACAACCATAATAATATTAATGCAATCGCACTATATGTATGGATATTAACCGCCGTTTCAAAATCAATTAAATTAAATGTGCCATGTATCACAAAACCACTAAATGCCAGAACAAAGATTAAAATAGCTTGTGACCAATGCCAAAATCTCTCATAACGTGCATAAATAACTACAGCATGTTTTACTTTTTCCATTATTTTTCATCCCCAGATTTACAAATTTTAATAACTCCTTTTTTACATAATACTCGCATCATAGTATGTAAAAAGATGATTCCAAATACGCCAAAAATGGCTAAATAACCGATAATGTCAAGCCATTTAAAATAATCACGACCCGGCATGTAAAATCCTCTAAGTTCATTCAAACGACCTTCTTCACCACGTGCATGACATTCTGCACATGCAAGAGCATCCTCTTTTGGAGATACCATGTGATTGATAGGCCAATATGAATAAGTTTCGATAAACCCATATTCTCCACTGTAAGGAATACCATTTTTTTCCATACCCATCTTGATAGAATCTTCAAAGCTATAATTACCCCATAAAGCTTGGTCATCTTCTCCCCATAAATGCATATAAACTAAGGTGTTATTTCCCTTGTCATAAGGTTGAGTTGTATGCATACGCTTAAATGGCCAAATCCGTGATTTCGGATCATTAAAATCACCGGTGAAACCATTAATATCAATAGGTCCATTAGCTGGGTCAAACTTAGTATCAATCGTGGTATAATTCATCACGCCATCAAACCAAGCATAAAAGGGATTAAAATTCTCCTTATACACAAAATTTCCCTTGATTGATTTGTAGGTAGCACGATGGTCACCATTGCCTTGAGTATACTCTTTAAGTTTAAAACCTTCACCATCTTTAAGTTTACCCATAGTACGCCAATCCCAATCAACTTGAGTTGCAACGCCACCTTTAGCAATCTTAGGAATATGACAGGTTTCACAAGCTACTCTATCAGTATGACCATTGAGCTTAATACCTTGTAGTGAGGTCATTGGATGTGGTGAAGAACTGTGACAACTTTCACAAGTAGCTTCTTGTCGAGGTATTCCTGGTTTGCCTAGACCAACTTCATCTTTAGCAATCATATTATATCGACTTCCAGACCATTGATGGCCTTCATTACTAACATGGCATACAACACACGCAAAATCCAATCCTTCACTGTCCATATGGACATCAACTTCTTTAGAAGGATTAAACAGTGCTGATGATAAATCACCATGTTTTACATTATCGCCACCACCACCAAAGAAATGGCATTTACCACAATTATTACGTCCGGGATTTTGTACACTCTGAGCAACTTTCGACCATTCAATAGGGTTTTTGCCTTCAAACATAATGGAACAAGCTTTATTACCTTTGTTTGTAGGAGTTTTATAATAAGTGCCGGTAGATTCATGACAAACTAAACAATCAATATTTTCTTCGTTAGTAAAATCAAAATTATCATCTTCCATACCGTATCCAGCATGGCATTGGGCACACATCCCTTCATTACCTTTAGCATTAGTACAATAGTTATTTACTAAAGTTCTTTTACCAAGTAGTTGTCCAGTAATTGGGTGTTTATATTCCCAAGTCCAATGGACATTTTTTAGGAATTGAGTACCAGCCTTATTATGACAACCTAAACAAGCTTTAGTAACTTCTCGGCCATCAAAAAAAGGACCTTCAAGTTCTTCAAGTTTTGAATGATCCGTTGTACTTTTACTGTTCTTATTCTTATCAAATGCTGCAGTGGTTGCTTGCATATCAGCATTACCACCAATTTCTGAATATTCAGAAATACCGATCTCTACTTTAGGCCCATGTTCAGCATAAACATTTATAGCCATCGAAATACCTAATATATAGCCAATTAGATATAGGAAGCTAAAAAAATTAATTTGCACAACATTTCCAATGTGCAGTTTTTTTCTCATTAAAAAAAATACCTCAATATAAATGTGGATTAATTATTTGACTAAAAAATATTAGTCTTCATACAATTTTCGGATTATACCACTATTTACATAATATTTACAATTTATTTACAATTTATTTACAATTTATTTATTGATTATAATCAATTTGTTATCCTACTATTATATAAATAATTTCTTTATACAGAATATTTTTTTAATTTATTGATTTAAATAGCTGGGTAGAGTGTGCAATAGGTTTTACCATTGCCCACAATTTCACAATATATGGCAAACCTACTGAAATACTTCATTATTTTGATGGCAACAAAAATTTGTTACCTATTCTCTGAGTATGGTTTTATGACAAATTCCCTAAATTAAGAGAACGAGTCACTTGTTTTATACTCGCTTCTAAAATCGAAACCAACTCATCACATTCACTCTCAGTAATAATAAAAGCGGGAGAAATTAAGATATGATCTCCATCTTTTCCAGTACCAGTACCAAATCTGCCTCTAAGGACAAGACCCTGTTCAAAAGTAGTTTTAATAATTGTCTCGGTCAGCTTTATTGAACGTGGAAAAGGCTTATGAGTTTTTCGATCTTGGACAAACTCAAGACCAATTAATAAACCTTCACCTCGGACATCACCGATTAAAAATTCACGTTCAGCAAGTTTTTGTAGTTTTTGTTTCAAATACTTACCCATTATTGCACATTGCTCAATAAGATTATGTTTAGAAATGTAATTTTGCACAGCTAATGCGGTCGCACAACTAATTGGGTGTCCAGAATAAGTAAAAAATGTTGGAATACCCGTTCTACTTCCATTAAGAAAAGTATTTACAATACGTTGGTGAATGATAACTGCCCCAATTGGTGCATATCCACTACTTAATCCCTTTGCCGTTGTGATTAGGTCTGGAATTGTATTCCAGTGTTCAATACCAAAGTTTTTACCAGTTCGTCCAAAACCAGTAATAACCTCTTCAGCAATAAAGAGAATATTATAAAAATCACAAATTTCTCTAATTTTTTCATAGTAACCGGGAGGCGGTACAATAGCACTACCAGCCCCACCAATAATAGGTTCAGCAATAAAAGCGGCTATTGTATCAGCACCTTCTTGTTCTATCTTTTTAGCAAGATCAGTTGCACAAGCAAGCTCACAACTTGGATGATTAAGATTAAAAGGACACTGGTAACAATGAGGAGGATTGATATGGGGAAAATCTAATTGGTATGGTGCCATATCTTCACGCTGAACAAACAAACTACCAGACATAGACAGGGCTGCATTAGTGCGACCATGATAGCTGTGCCGGCGGCCAATCACTTTGTATTTATTGTTATTTCCTTGCTCAATATGAAAATAACGGGCAACTTGAAGAGCTATTTCATTAGCTGTTGAACCACCAGTAACAAAAATAACGTGTTCCATCTCATCTGGTGCCATTTTAGCAACGACATTTGCAAGTTGTTCTTGAGGTTCATTGGTAAATTTGACTTTATGAGTGAAGCAAAGCTGACGAGCTTGAGCTGCCATAGCATCAGCTATTTCTGGAACGCCATGCCCAATAGTAATGGTATGCGTGCCTCCAATACCATCAATATAACGTTTACCATCTGAATCATACAGGTAAACACCTTCCCCACGTTCCGCAATTTTATAAGGTTGATGCCAACCGGGTGCATAAAATACATGTGATTCTGCTTGTTTCATATTTTTTAATATCCTGCTTCTCTGCAAAGAAGTTTGCAATCTAAAATAAATGTTAAGCGTTGTTTTGAATACATTGGCTTAAAATCCTCGGCTAGAAAATGAGTTCCCATTATGTTATTTTGGGCATTCAAAATGAATGGAATCAAAAAAGCAACTACAGCACTGAGATAACGGATTATAACCAAATAATTTAATTCGGTAAGAATAGAAGTTAATACCGATGTAAATGGAATATGTCATTTAATATTGACTTACATAATATGGTGTAAAATCCCATATAGCAATAGTTTGGTCATCGGTATTTTATTGTCTCCTTTTGGGAGGGTTAAAACCCCCACCTTTAGGTGGCAGCTTTAGCAAAGATGTTATCATATTGTAATGAAAGATTATAAACATGGTTCACATACATCATTCTCAATACATATAGTATGTGTAACAAAATACAGAAAAAAGAAATAGCAACTTTTGTAAGAGATGCTATACGTAGGGAATGTGCTAAATTACAAGTAGATATTTTAAAGGGCAATATATCTAAAGATCATGTTCACAT
>DAOUSL010000128.1 GCA_030627235.1 Thioploca sp. | reverse complement strand
CTTTGTGCGGAGTCGCCCTATGAGACCGGACGTGTCAGGGCAATTATAACCGTTTCGCTGAAAAATTGATTAGTTCACGGAATAAGGACGTTCCGTGAACATCATGAAATTTCTGCGAAACTCCTTCGACTGTATTATTCTTGATATAGATATAGAACAAGGTTCTGGCAGTGATTTATTAGAAATGATGAATCAAGATCGAACACATTGTCAAATACCAATAATTGTGTATGCAAACCGTAATTTAACTACTGAAGAAGAAACTTTATTAATGCGTTGCTCCGATTCAATTCCAATTAAATCAGTTAGTTCTCCTGAACGTTTGTTGGATGAAACAACTTTATTTTTACATCAGATAGAAGCTAAATTACCAGATAATAAACGTGATATGTTACATATGGTACATGATAAAGAAGCTATCCTTAAGAATAAGAAGGTATTAATTGTTGATGATGATGTGCGTAATGTATTTGCATTAGCTACTGTATTAGAAGAAAATAACATGGAAACTATATGTGCTGTCAATGGTCAAGAAGGTTTAAAATTGTTGGAAAAACATCAGGATACTGCAATAGTATTGATGGATATTATGATGCCAGAAATGGATGGTTACGAAGCTATGCAAGCAATTCGTAAACAGCATAAATATCATAAATTACCAATCATAGCTCTGACTGCCAAAGCCATGAAGGATGATAAGTCTAAGTGTATTGAAGCTGGTGCGAATGATTATTTAGCAAAACCGGTTGATGCGGGTTTGGTTGTATCGGTGAGTCTTTTATGCACCACTACTTTGTTTATGACTACAAAATATTTAAATTTTAATCAAGCTTAGTTTTCAAAAACTGTCCGAACTATTGTATCACCACTTCCTTTACTTAATGGCAGTGATACTAAGTTTGGGAACGAAAAATCCCTATAATAAATTAATATTATCGATACAACCAAACTCGCATCAATGACAACAATTTATCGGTATCAACTGGTTTAGTTAAATAATCATTGGCTCCAGCTTCAATACACTTAGACTTATCATCTTTCATGGCTTTAGCAGTTAATGCAATGATAGGCAGTTTGTCATATTTTTTCTGTTTGCGAATTGCTTGAGTTGCTTCATAACCATCCATTTCTGGCATCATAATATCCATTAAAATTATCGAAATGTCATTATTGCATTCTAAAAGTTCCAGACCTTCTTTGCCATTTACTGCACAAATTACTTCAGCATCATGATTTTCTAAAATCGTAGCTAAAGCAAAGATATTTCTTTCGTCATCATCAACTACTAAAACTTTTTTGCCTTTTAAAATAGCCTTTTTATCATGTACCATATGGAGCATATTACGTTTATTAACAGATAAACCTGATTCTATTTGGTGTAAAAATAAAGTCGCTCCATCTACTAAAAATTCTGGAGAACTTACTGATTTTATTGGTATCTCTTCAGAACAACGTAATAATAATGCTTCTTCTTCTGTAGTTAAATCACGATCAGCATACACAATTATAGGGATTTTACAAGGATGACCTTTTTCCTTCTGCATTTTTTCCAATAACTTGCTACCATGTCCTTGTTCTAAATCCATATCTAAAATAACGCAATCATAAGTAGTTACTAACAATTTTTGACAAGCATCATCACCATTCATAGCTATTTCAACTTGTAGATTTTCATCTGCGGTTAATTCTATGATTCTTTGTTTATTAGGCTCATTATCAGTGACAATTAGCAATGTTTTTACAGTTTTAGCTAGAAATGCCTCAATCTTTTTGAAAGCTTCTTTTAGCTTTTCTATGCTGATTGGTTTTACTAAATAGCCAATTGCTCCCATTTTCTTTGCATTTATACTCTGTTCAGTGGCAGACATAAAGTGTACTGGAATATGTCGAGTATCTGGATTATCTTTCAATTTTTCCATTACTGTCAGGCCATCCAACTTTGGCAATCCAACATCTAAAATTATTGCACTTGGACTATGTTCCATAGCTAATTGTAAACCAGTAACTCCGTCTTCAGCAAGCAGACATTTAAAACCTTTATCACGAGCTAAATCTCTTAAAATATTAGCAAATTTACGATCATCTTCTATTACCAAAATAGTTTTATCTTCCAATAGTAAATCTTCTCTATCATCAGCCAATAACATATTATCTGGTGATTTGTATTCCTCAGTTAATAAAGGTGGTTCGTCAATTAATTCAGTTAGTTCAGTTAATTTAATTTTAGTAATTGTTTCTTTTGGAGTTGATTCAGAATATTTTTCTGGTAAATATAAGGTAAATGTACTTCCTTCACCATCTTTACTAGTTAATGTTAGCTCTCCACCTAATAAACGAGCTAATTGCCGAGAAATGGATAGACCTAAACCAGTTCCTCCATACTTACGGCTAGTAGAACCGTCTGCTTGTTGGAATGCTTCAAATATACTATATTGTTTATCTTTAGGAATACCAATTCCAGAGTCAATCACACTAATAATGATTGTTTTATTCAGTTCTAATTTATCTAAATTAACTGGAATTTCAGTTGGATGTTGGACAATTAATTTAACTTCACCTTCACTGGTAAATTTAAACGCATTGGATAATAAATTATTGATAATCTGTTTAATTCGTTGGCCATCAGTCAATAAATTAGCAGGAATTCCATCAGTAATATTCAGATTAAATTGTACTCCTTTATCATTCGCAATTGGGGCAAATTTTTGGGCAATTGAGGTTAATAATTGTTGTAACGACACATTTTCCCATTGCACTTCAACTTTACCAGCTTCCACTTTAGATAAATCTAAAATATCATTGATTAAAGTTAATAAATCATTGCCAGCACTGTTAATAGTTTGAGCATATTCCACTTGTTTTTTATCCAAATTGCCAGAATTATTTTCTGCCAAAAGTTTAGATAAAATAAGTAGGCTATTCAATGGAGTACGCAATTCATGTGACATATTGGCTAAAAATTCTGATTTGTATTTACTGGCTAATTCTAATTCTTCCGCCTTAATAGTAATCGCAGCTTGAGCTTTTTCCATCTCGACTTGAGACTTTTCCATTGCAACTCGATTGATTTCCAAAGTCTGATTTTTTTCCTGAACATCTGTTGTTTGTTGTTCCAAATCTTGAGTACGAGTTTCTAAAGCTTCATTGGTCTGGCGTAATTCCTCTTGTTGAGATTGCAATTCTTCTTGTTGAGATTGTAATTCTTCGGATTGTTGTTGACTTTGTTGCAATAATTTTTGCATCTGTGAACGAGAACTGGCAGTGTTTATTGCTATACCAATATTTGGCATGATTTGAGTTAAAAACTCTCGCTGAATATTAGTAATCGGTTTAAAAGATGCCAGCTCAATTACACCTTTTAAATTCGTTTCGTATAAAAATGGATGTACAATTATGCTATTTGGTAATGCCTGTCCTAAACCAGAATGAATACGAATGTAGTAATCTTTCGGTACTTTATTGATCAGTAATTCTTTCTGTTCTAAAGCAGCTTGCCCAATCAAACCCTCACCGATTGCAAATTTATTTTTAATACCTTTACGATGGGTATAAGAATAACTAGCAATCAGTTTTAAAGTATCAGTTTCAGTATCATCTTGAGCTTCCTCAAATAAATAAACCATCCCAACCGGCATTTCTAAATGTTTAGCGATAAAAGTAATTATATTTTTAGCTAATTTGGTTATTTCTTGTTCACCACTCATTTTATTATTTAATTGAGTTTGACCATTTTTTAACCAATTCTGAATATTATTTTGAGTAGTACTTTCTAGCAATTTTATTGAAGCAGTTTCCAAACTATTTTTAATTGGTAAAAAATCACCATTATATTCTGCTTTAGCAATAACTTGTTGTTCACTTTTTACTAATTCTTGGGATATTTCTACTATATCTTCCACTACTAATCGTAAATTTGATAGTGCGGTTTGTAAGGCTGTTTTGATTTGGGAAAAATCTCCTTGATATTCTGCTTTTGGGGTAATACTTAAATTCCCTGTCATTAATCCTTGTGATATTAGAGTAATATCATCAATTATTTTGCGTAAATTTATAACCATCTGTTGGAAAGATATAGCCATAACACCAATTTCATCTTTACTATTCTTAATTGCAAAATCTACATTTAAATTACCATTAGCTAATTGTTGAGCAATATCAGTCATGGCTTGAATTGGTTTAACTAAACTATTACTAAAAAAGAAAGCTATAATCACAACTAACACAATTCCAATCCCAACAATGCTAAATATCCAAATTAATACTTGCTGCATGTTAGCAAAAGCTTCTGCTTCAGTAATTTTGGTGATTAATGACCAATGAATCCCAGAAATTTTTAACGGAGTATATGCAATTATATTTAAATTTTCAAGATAATCAATTGTTTTAACCCCAGTTTGTCCAGCATAAGCAGCCCGAGTTGCGACATTATCTACCTTATGTTTAAGCAGAGTATTTTCTTTAATTAAACGGGAATTAGAACGCAATAAGAAATCGTTTAAACTGACTAGCAAAGTTTCTCCAGTTTCTCCTAAACCAGTATGTTCTTGCATAATTGTATCAATTGAATCAGTCGAAAGCTGAAAAATCAATATACCAAGTAATTTATTATCTTCAAAGATTGGAGAAGCTAAAAATGCGGCGGCTTCTTTGGATGGTTCATAGTAAGCAAAATCTTCTAATAAGGTTGCATCATGATGATTAGCTTGTAACATTTGTTGGAAAATATGGCCAATATTGCTATCAGAGTAAGGCCCGTCTAATAAATTAGTGGTAAAATCATCTTCCTTATCAATACTATAAACAATATTTCCGCTATTTGGTTCTACCAAAAAAATATCATAGTAATGATAGGCATTTCGGTAATCTTTAAAAATTTGATGATACTGAGCATGAACTGCACTGTAATCACTACCATCATCAGCATTTACTAAATCTGGTTGATGCAAATATGCAGAACGGTAATCTTCTATATTTGCTTCCTTCTCATGAAATATTTCGTCAAAAGATTTTGCTGCATTGATAATAGTTGGATTATTGGATAAGATTTTTATATCAGCTAAACGTTCATTAAAATAATTGGTGATTTGTTTGGCTTTGATATCACGCACAGCAATTAATTTATTAATAACTTCAATCTGTAACGCATTTTGAGCTTGTATATATGATAACGTTCCCACGATAATAAGTGGTGTCAAAGAAATAGTTAAAAATATTAATACAAGCTTACCTTTTAAGGATTGGAAAAAACTGATATGTATATTGGAAGAAGTATTCATATTTATTTAATAAGTTAGCGTGTTATAAGTGTTTTTGGGTCTTAACTTCTGACATTTTTGCTAAAAAAACCTTAATCTTTTTGTAAAAGTGACTGCATTTTGGTACGTGATTCGGCAGTATTAATTGCTATCCCGATATTTGGCATTATTTGTTCTAGTAGTTCCAATTGAATATCAGTTATAGGTTGGAATGAACCTATTTCAATCACACCTTTTACGGTATTTTCATATAAAAATGGCATTACTAATAAGTTTTGCGGAACTGATTCTCCTAGTCCAGATTGGACATTTATATAATCTTCTGGAATATCCGATACTATAATTCGTTCTTTTTCTAATACAACCTGTCCAACCAGACCTTCTCCAACTTTAAATTCATTAGATGTTCCTTTCCGTTGAGTATAAGCATAGCTGGATAAGAGTTTAATACTAACTTCTTGTTCAAGAGTTTCCAATATATAAAATACTCCCACCTGTGCTTCCAAGTAATTGGTTAGGAAAGTAATAATATTCTTAGCTAAAGTAACTACATCTTGCTCACCTCTAATCTGTTCATTTAATTGAGTTTGGCCAGTTTTAAGCCAATTTTGAATCTTATTTTGAGCAGTGGCATCTGATAATTTAGTTGCTGCTGTTTCTAAAGCATTTTTAATTTTGGCAAAATCTCCTAAATACTCTGCTTTAGCTACCACATTTTTACTGCCTTCAGCTAATCCTTCAGAAACCTGCACTATATCTTCAACAACTAGCTGTAAATTAGTCGAGGCATTTTCTAAACTATTTTTAATCTTAATAAAATCGCCCTTATATTCAGCTTGTGGCACAACTCGTAAATCTCCAGTTTTTAAACCTTGTGATACTAATACAATATCATCAATCATGGCACTAAAATAATTCGATAATTTATTATAAGCTCGGCCAATATTACCAATTTCATCTTGGCGAACCATAAGTTGATTTATTTTGCTGCGATTTTGTACATCAATCATTTGTTTCATATCACCAATTGCCATCTTATTACTCATATCAATTACAGCCTTCAGTGGATTAGTTATGCTACTGGAAATAAATAGACCGAGACTGATTCCGATTAGCAGGGCTATAACCATAGTAATCAATAATTGCCAACGAGTTTGGTCGACTAAAAAATGAGTTTGTTGATTGGTATTATCAAAATCTATTGATACACTGTCTGACATTTTAGAAGCTGTTTTACGAACTTGTGGCCCAATCACATTTAATTGAGTTTCAATGATTTGATTTTGTTTATTATAATCGGTTTGTAAACTGATAAAACCTTGTCGATATTTATCAATGGCAACTTGAGCAATTTTAGCTAGTTGGCGACGAGTTGGGTCTTGTAATTCCTGATCTAATTTTTGAAATGCTTCTTGGGCTTCTTGATAACGTTTCTCAAACTTATCTAGCCATTTTTTAACGCCTTCTTTAAGATATTTAAACGCATCTAACCGCATTAATAACAAAGCTCGTTGAGCATTACCCGCATAGAATGCTGCTATGGTATCATCTGCTTTAAAGGCACTTTCTCGTAACTGTTCTAATTTTTTTTCTGCCGATGGCCCTTGAATATTTAAGACTTTAGATAAAACTTCATTACGCTTATCTATTAACTGATTTACCCTTTCAAAATTTTCACCATAATTTTTGACTCCAACTTTAATATCAGTGAGCATTTTAACTCGTTCACCTTTGGTGATTTCAACACTAGCTTCGGATAATAATTCTTCAAAATAAGAAAATTCTTCATTAAACCGAGCTAAATCTTCTGCTTTATTGTTTCCAATGTATTTATTCGCATAAAAACGAGTCAATAAAATTTTAGCAACCATTTGATCAGACAGATGCTGATCCTTAGCCAAATTATCTGTTAAATTAGTAATTGTATATTTAATCTGAGAAAATTGGAATATAGCCAATCCACCAACTAATCCCATCAAAACCAATATAATTAAAAATCCAGAAAATATTTTGATACCAACATTAAGATTATTAAAGAAATTCATGGTTATTCCTTGGATGATTGAGAAGGGTTAAAAGTTACTTGATTCTACAGTAGATAATATAGCAATTCTTAATTATGAATTCTTAATTAAATTCAAATAATTATTGTAGTTTATCTAATCGAAAGATGCTATAATTAAGACTTAGTATGAAATGAATTATAAAATACTGATCTCAATATCTTTTCCTAAAAATTACAAACCATTGCTATCCAATTGTTTGGCTAATTTATCAGAATTTAGTGATTTTAAATTTTATTGAATTTTAATTATCAGAACAATAATATACAGTTAAAAACATACCATAAAAACAAATTATAGTCAAGAAGAAATAAGTTATAGTAAAGATTTAAGAAAACGTGCATTATTGAAGAAAAGCATGAGAAGTGTAAGCAAAATATTTGGATTACGGTGAAAGAATGGGTAATTCAAAAGTAGAATTTTCTCTAAAACCAATTTGTGGAAACAACTTTGGGTAAAGCTAAATAACTCTACCCATCTTCAATTTTAATATTCTGTACTACGTTTTTTAGCAGCTTTAATTATACCAGGTAACACTTTATCTAAATGTTTCTTTATATCAACAGTAGTTTCTTTGATTACCTTATTTAAATGTGCTTCTAACTGTTGTTTTATAATTTTATCTATCTGTTTTCGTAATGCTTTTACCTCAACTTCATTCAGTATGGATAAAAAATCTTCATTTTCTTTAACATCTTTACCTGGTACAACCACATCATCCAATACTGGAAGTTTAACTGTCTTAGATTTTTTCATATTACACTCTAGTGGTTAATTTCATGCACTTTTAACATATAATTATTTTCTTTATAAAACCGATAACGATTTCTACCAGCTTCACGTTCTATATCACTATTATCAACAATTTCAGCAATCCGTTGAAACTTTTCAAAAAATGTTGGCACAACTTTACTCATATTAATCAGTACTTCCATATTGTTACATGCTTGTTCTGTATAACCAATTTGGATTGGAGCTAGTGATGAAGTATTTTCATAGTAAATATCATGTGGTAAAAAACTTTCCTCTTTAAATACCCACATCATCATATCAACATGTTTCGCTGCTATTTGTGATTCAGTATGAACATAAACTTGATAATTTTGATGCCAAGCTTTATCAGCTATTTGACAAGCAAGCCTTTCTTTTCTTTGCCTAATATTAGTCTGTAATATATAAAAATCAATTTGAATCATCTGGGAATTCATTAAATTATAAATTAGCTTTGTATGGGATAAAAAATATTTTGTACAATCAATACCTTTGCCAATATCAAAATGTTTCGGGAATGAGGTATTATTTTCCTAAATCCTGATATTACTTAGGTTTCGGGAAATACGCTATGCTCCATTCCCGAAACAACCATCAAATTAGCAAAGGTATTGATAATAGTTTTAATTATATATGTAGCTTTTTTAATTGGATAAACTACATAAATATAAGTAATTTATTTTGAATTTAATTAAGAATTAAGCATTCATAATTAAGAATTACTTATAGATTGATAACAAAAAAATTCCATTAATTACCAATTACCATCTTGTAATCGTCCGAAAAAATCTTTGGTATGTTTGCCTTCAGGTTCACCACTATTAGGTAATTTAGTAGTAGTGGAATAACCTTCTGGATTAGTATCCACAACATGTTCTTCTAAGAAAAAACCGGTAAATATATTATCCAAAGATTTACTAGCACGTAAAGTATTTATCGCAATCTGTTGTTCTATATCTTCCTTTTTCTCTCGTAATTCTATTAGATTATTATTTTCTTTTATTTCTTGTTTTACTTCTTTTAAATCAATTATTTGAGTTTCTATTTCGGTTATACTTTGAGTACGATCATTAAATTCATTACGAGCTTTATCTAATATTTCTAATAATTTATCAGATTTAGTATTTGGATCACATTGAATCTTGTCGTTTAAATTTCCTTTCACCATTGCATCAGCAATATCAAAACTTAACCACACATCTTTGGCCACTTTATGATACATGAAAAACATTATCCAAACTCCAACAAATAATCCAACTACCATCATAATTGCTAACCATAGAATATTATTAGTTTGAGAATTAGCTTGGGTTAAATTCATTTTAGTACTAATATCGGCAAATTCAGTTAACACATTTAAAGCTTTTTCCAGTTTAGCAATATGTACCGCATTTTCTCCTTTAAATATTTTATCATGAGCTTCTTTTATATCATTTTTTCTATATAACGCTATAATTTCATTAATAATTGGTTTCCAATCTTGAAATAGTTTTTTTACTCGATCAATGCTTTGTTTATTACCAAAAAAATGGTTTTCAATTATAGCTAGATTACGATTGACATCTTTTCCATAAGTAGTAATCTCTTTTTTTACACTGTTTAGCCTAGTTCTATCGTAAAAATAGGCAAATTTTTCCATTTTATTTTGGATATGAGTTATATTAAGATTGATTATGCGTACTGCTTTATGAGTAATTGATGGATAATAATATAAAGTATTATTGAGTTTAAATAGAGTTTGAATTTGAAAAATTGCCAGTATACATACAATAACCACGAAAAATATAAAAATACCAAAACCGGTATATAATCTAGTACTTACTTTCATAGTTTGAAACATATTTTATATCCTACTTCCGGTTCATTTATATTAATAACACTTTAAGGTTCTTCTTTTAAAATCAGTAATTGGTATTGTACTAAATTTATTGATAGATTAGCAATATGTGATAGTCTGAATATAATTTAACAGATTAACTGGTTTACTTCAAAAATAATTTTAAATTAGAAGCTATGAACTATATGGATAAACTTAATTTTTGCAAAATTTATCGTTATTAACAATGGTAGAAATTCTCGATATGGATGTAGGGTGTATAAGCAGAGCGTCATATATCGAAGATATAATTACCTGTGGATTAGCAACTTATTTCTCTCATTAGATTCTCTTTTCTGGTTTTTTTCACTAATTCATATTATAATACTCTTGTCAATATGTAAGTCTTAAAACAGATAAAAGTAATGGATATAGCTTAAGCAAGATGAAAAGAATTGTTAAGTGGATGCCTTAGTGTTAATAAAGAAAAAATCATAAATTCCAAAACAAAAATGGCTAGAATCTCCTATATATAACGAAAATTTGCAAGAATTACAAAGCTTAAAAAATGAAGGTAATGTATATTTAAAAAAAGTTAAGTAATTAGATCATCAACTGATAAATAATTTTTTTGGAGGATTAATCTTAATATCAGTTCCTTCTATTTAAATCTAGCGATATCTTTTTTGATACACTTGAAGCTTGGAGATATCCAGAAGCACACACAGCAAAAGAGGCAAAAAAGCTAGTCAAACTCTTTAGCGAAGATGATTAGTAAGTAATTTTTGTTCCCAAACTCCAGTTTGGTATAGTAACATTCCTATATTTCCACACCATAAATTTATATTTTATAGTTTCGGTAAGTAAATCAAATTTATGACAAAACCGCTTAATATAACGTTTAGGTGAATATGGTCGTAAACAACTTACATTCAGCTATATAAAGTCCGTAATTAACTATATTACATTCCTTATTTAGGAAACGATGTCTATTATTAAATAAGCAATTGATATTTATTTTAAATTTAATTAAGAATTAAGAATTAAGCATTCATAATTAAGAATTGTAATAGCAAAATTTTAGATTAAACTACAGTCAAACCGAGGATCAATACCATGAGCTTATTGATGGATGCTTTAAAAAAAGCTGATGAAGCCGTTGATACCAAACCATTTACTAGTCTAACTGAAGATTATGAACATCAGTTGGAACAAGAATTATCATCAGAGGTTAAAACAGATTCTCAATTTGTTAAAACTCCTGAACAAGTATTTGAACACGATACTACTACATCTGATAAATGGGATGATGATTTTTTACCACAGTTTAAAGAAGATCAAGTTCAAAATAATGAATTAGATAGCTCAGTAAATCCTACAATATTGCCAACTAATGATGTGGATGAAGAAACTAATAAGGCAGAAACTAATAAGCTAATAGAGCCACCAGCTATAACTGAAATTAAATTAGCGGATACTGAAAAATTACAAAATATTGATGAGATTCAAAGTCTTTTTTCATTGACAGATAAAGAACAACAAGATTCTAATAAAGTTGCAGATTTACAAATTTCAGTAATAAATATAGATGAGAAATCACCATTAGAAGTACCAATATCAGAAGAAAAAACATCTAAATTAGAACCAAAATTTTCCCAAGAAGAATACCAACCTCAAGATGCCCAACAATTTTTTACAGCAAGCAATCCTCCCAGTTCTTCTAAACGTACTACATGGTTATTAGTAATTTTAGGAATTATTGTTGTTGGTATGGGATCAGGATATTATTATTTAGAACCTTTATTAAATCAGTCTTCATCTATAGACTTTAAAGAGTTATCTAAAAGACATAGATTGAATCCAACTCTTGTTAAACATGAAAAACCAATCCAACAACCGATTGTAAATGTTACACCTATTGCACGAATTAAACCTAAACCCATCATAGTTAAACCAATAATACAACCAGCTAAAAAAGTAACCAAAGCTCAAGCAAAACCAGTAGCCCAAATTCCTCAACCAAATAAAATCCACACTTTACGTAAAATAACAATAAATTCAGTTAGTAAAGATTTATCTAAAGCTTATACAGCCTTACAAACTGGTAATAATAAAACTGCTAAACGTACATACCAAAAAATTTTACATCAAGATAAAAATAATCGGGATGCTATGTTAGGGTTGGCTGCTTTAGCAATCCAAAATAATAATATTCCACAGGCTCAAAAATATTATCAACAAATATTACACAACTATCCTAAGGATATTAATGCTCAAGTTGGTTTAATTAATAGCTTTGGTAACGTACCTAAAAATGAAACTAGGCTTAAACTTTTGCTAAGACAAACCCCTAAAGCTGCTTATATTCATTTTAGTTTAGGTAATTTATATGCTAATCAAGAACGTTGGGAATTGGCTCAACAAGCTTATTTTAATGCTTTGCGTTATAACAAGAAACATGCTGGTTATGCTTATAATCTTGCTATTAGTTTGGATCGTATTAATCAGCCTAAAACTGCTTTAAAATATTATCAACGAGCATTAGATTTAGCTCATAGTTCAACAGCTAATTTTAATCCTAAAACAGTCCAAAAACGCATCAATACGCTAACAGATTTCTTGCAAAAGTGAGCTTTGTATAGTAATTCTGGTAGTGTTATAGATGTAATGCCAAGATAAATTATATTAAGAAAAACATTTATAATAATAAAGAATCCCTACCCAAATTGCTCCAATATGGTTTACTAATTTTTTTGAAAAGGAAAGAGTTTTTCTCACAAGACGTGCAATACGTTGACGTAAAGTT
>DAOUSL010000337.1 GCA_030627235.1 Thioploca sp. | reverse complement strand
ACCTCTTCCACCATGACTTAACGCTGAGCTTGTTCAAAAATATCAAGAAACGCCGCTACGCTTTAACTGTTTCTTCATATTTTCGAACCTCGGCTAGTCACGGACTACTCGACTTCGGCTTGCCTCTCCATGTCTCGCAGCGAAGGAGAAATTATTTAATGAAATATTTAATATTATTGCTATTACCATTATCTTTTGATTTTACTCCTCAAACAAAAGGTGGTGCTGATCTAGTAATTGGTTGTGCTAAGGCATGTTCTAAAATTGGTTTGGCTGCTAGATGTTCTTCTGATAAATCTGAAAATAATTCCAACAATGATAAGAAAAAACGGTAGCATTTATGGAATCATTTTTAGTAATATTTTTTGTAGTAATATTCGTAATGATTATGATGTTTGTTTATAGTCTGAACAGTGCCTCTAGAAATGAAAAGTTTAAATTTAATCAAAATGAATTTTCTCAAGCTGGAGTGGTAATTAGTTTCTTGGATGGTTCAATAAAAATTGGTCGTAAAAAATATGATATTAATGATGTTAAAACTATTGATTTATGGTCTTGTTTAAGTGGTTCTGATGCTAGAAGCGTTACTATCTATTATGCTAATATTGAAACCAAGAATTTAAATAAGGATTCCTACAAAAACCATAGAAATATTTTTAATAGTATAGTGAAAAAATTCATAAATATATTTAATTTTTTGAATTTAAATAATGCTCCCTACAAAAAACATAGAAAAGTTTTTAATAACAGGGATGATGTGGAAAGATTCGTAAAGAGGTTTAATTTTTCATTAAATAAAATCAAGGAATATCCACAAGGTAAAACTTATGAATCTATCTATACATATAAAAGAAATGATGATTTTTTAAATTGTTATGAAGGAGTCGAGGCGATTAAAAAAATTGATAAACCTGTTGAAGTTGATGAGCTTGAAAATGAATCTTCACAAGCTGAACCAGATTTATCTTTATTTAAAGTTAATAGTGATTCTGATTTCCAAGCCAAATTTAATAGCTTCTTAAATTTTCTTGGTTACCCAGCAAGTAATATTTTATGCAACGTAAAGATAGGTGAAGCTCATTTAAATTATCTTGTTTCAGTTCCAAATTCTGATAAAAAACTGGCAATTATTTAGTATTCAAGAGATTGGTGATGATGCAGTACAAATAAAAGAGAAGTTAGAATCTTGTCAGCAAGAAATAGGATATCTGGTTTATCTTTTAAGACCAAGTAATGAGACACAAAGTAAATACCCATTTGTTTTAGAATATCTTGATAATAATGGAAACTTTAAAGAATTAGATATTGAAGAATTAAATATTAAATCGTCAAAAAATATCAAAACAATTCCTCCCAAACATATTGAGAATCATGAAATTCATGCTAAACCAAATTCTGAAAATGATTACCTTATCTCTAAAAGAAATGATGACTTTTCAAATATTAATGAAGAAATAGTTGAAAAAACTGATAAACCTTTAGAACTTGATGAAACTAGTAAGATTGAAAAAAATTATAGGCCTTCACTGGCTGAAATAGATGAAATAGAGAAAAAAGATGAAAATAACTCTGATTTAATTGAGTCTTTATTATTTGTAGTGGGGCTACTTTTCGTATTAGGAGCTGGATATATGTTTTTTGGATATGGGTTTGTTATAGCACTCTCGTTGTTTTTTATAGTTATATTTCTTTTGATAAAATAGAATAACTTACGTTATGATAAAGCATGGAATTAAAAATTACTATAATGAACATCAAAAATATTCAAGATGCTCTTAAGAGTCTTTGGAATGATTGCTATCTCGGATTTGCAACTATGTTTTGGGGCATAATTATGTTGGTGAGTTTGCCATTATTTTCTAGTTGGGGCGTAGTGGCTATCTGTTTTTTCTTTTGGGTTGGTTCTGCTTGGTTTACAGTTATTGGCTGTTTTATTGTTCCTTTTATAGATCTGAAGTTACGCAAAGTATTATAAATGTAACCATAAATAATGTAAATTCAAAGTAAATTAAGTTATAATCAAAAAATGGATAAATATCAATTAGATT
>DAOUSL010000210.1 GCA_030627235.1 Thioploca sp. | reverse complement strand
ATTGGATCTTCTGGGAATGGTTCTGGATCAGTCTCAGTAATTGGATCTTCTGGGAATGGTTCTGGATCAGTCTCAGTAATTGGATCTTCTGGGAACGGTTCTGGATCAGTCTCAGCAATTGGATCTTCTGGGAATGGTTCTGGATCAGTCTCAGCAATTGGATCTTCTGGGAATGGTTCTGGATCAGTCTCAGTAATTGGATCTTCTGGGAATGGTTCTGGATTATTTGTTGGTCCTTCTTCTGGCAATGGTTCAGGAGCAGGTGGTTTATCTTCTCTTACAGAACGTAATCTACTATTTACAAAATTTCGATCTTGAACTATTTGAAAGTCTGTAACAATACCATTAACTTGATCTAGGAAAGTAATAGTGCCATATATATTTTTACTACTCATAGCAACAAAAGTATCAATAATTTGTAGATTACCATTATTACTATAAATATTTTCTCCTATAAAAGCCGCATTATCAGATACGATGCTCTCATTTATAGTGATATTACTAGTAGTAGAACTAAAAATACCACCACCACTGGTAGCTGTATTGCCAGATAAAATACTATTGTTTAATGTAAATGAACTATCAGTTACTAAAAATCCACCACCATTATGAACAGTTCTACCATTGATAACAGTAAGATTATTCATAGTTATAATACTATTATCAATATGAAAAGCTCGTACTTTATTTTGCCCATTGATAGTAATATTTTTCTGTTCAGCATCAATGGTAAAGTTTTTATTAATAATTATTAATTCATTTTCTAAATCAATATTATAATCAGCATCAAAACGGATTACATCATATTGTTCAGCAATTTCAATGGCTTCTCGCAATGAACAATCTAATTCACAATCACTATAATTGCTATCATTAGCGTTATTCACTGTTATCACTTTAGCATTAGCATTAATGTTAACCGTTAACATTAAACTGATGATTGTCAAATAATATATGGTTTTCATAGTAATTGTCCTATGTTTATGATTAATTATTTTTAATAATAGCACAATTTTATACATTTAATTATAAATTGTAAGCTTCTAATAATTATATTTACTAATAGATTTCACAATTATAATTTACAGAAATATTACTGTATAAGGCGGTATATTGACATAAAATTCGTTACAGTGCATAATCTATAACTATATTGACAACTTGTTGGCACTAACAAAATTATGTTTTTTTCAAAAAATCGTTATACTTATATTATTTTAGGTTTACTATTATTATTCCAACCAATAGTTTTCGCTTTTGAAGAGTTTATAATTGAAGATATTCGTTTAGAAGGATTGCGACGGATTTCTGCCGGAACTGTATTCAATTATCTACCAGTAAAAGTTGGAGAAAATTTTTCTAATAAAGATACTAATACAACTATTTCAGAAATATATAAAACTGGTTTATTTGAAGATGTTAGAGTAGAAAAAGACGGTAACATTTTAATAATAAGAATGGAAGAACGACCAGCTATTTATGAAATAACTTTTGTTGGCAATGAAGAAATAGAAACTGAAAAATTAACTCAAGCCTTAAAAACAATTGGTTTTGCGAGAGGAAGAGTATTTAATCGATCTATGTTAGAAAAAGTAGAATTAGAATTACAACGACAATATTTCAATTTAAGTAAATATGCGGTATTAATAAAATCCACTGTAACTCCGTTGCCACGTAATCGAGTCAAAATACAAATCAATGTCGAAGAAGGTATTGCTGCTAAAATTCATCAAATAAATTTTGTTGGTAACAAGACTATTATTGATAAAAAACTCTTAGCAGAAATGGAACTTAGCACTGGTGGCTGGTTTTCATTTATAACTAAAGATAATCAATATTCTTCGATTCAGCTTGCTGCCGATTTAGAAGCCATCAATTCATACTATTTAGATCGAGGTTATCTCAACTTTAATATTGATTCTACTCAAGTATCGATTACTCCTAATAAAAAACATGTCTATATTACTGTTAATTTAACTGAAGGTGATAAATATCAAGTCTCAGAAGTAAATTTAATAGGTAATTTGATTGTAGAAAAAGATAAGTTAATGGATTCAATGGTATTAAAAGCTGGCGAATTTTATTCTAGTAAGAAAATTAGTAAGAGTAAAGAAGCTATCAGTGAATTAATTGGTGATGAAGGCTATTATTTTGCTAATATTAATGCAGTGCCTGATATTAATGAGGACAACAAAACAGCCATAGTAAATTTTTTTGTTGATCCAGGAAAACGAATTTATATACGTCGCATAACTTTTTCTGGTAATACGAAAACTAGAGATGAAGTCTTACGGCGTGAAATGAGACAAATGGAAGCAGGTTGGATTTCTACTAAAGATATCAAACGTTCTTTGACTCGTTTAAAACGACTTAGATTTTTTGAAGAAGCTGCTGTTGATGTAAAAAGAGTTCCCAATACGATTGATCAAGTTGATGTTGATTATAAAGTTACTGAAAGACCATCTGGTAATTTAATGGCTGGTGTTGGTTATTCACAAACTCAAGGTGCTTTATTTGATGTTAGTATTGCACAAGAAAACTTTTTGGGTTCTGGGAAGCGAATTGGTTTGACATTTAATAATAGTCAAGTTTATACTTTATATCGTTTTTCTTATTTGAATCCATATACAACGATAAATGGAATCAGTCGTGGTTTTAATGTATTTTATCGAACTACTGATTCAGAACGAGCTAATTTAACTCGTTATAGTACTGATGTTTATGGTACTGGAGTAAATTTTGGCTTACCCATAAGCGAATATGATTTCTTTAATATAGGTGGTGAATTTGATGATACTACCTTAAAAACTACGCCTTATACTGCTGATGAAGTGTATGATTTTATCGATAAAAATGGGGATAATTATAAATCATATAGATTAACATCAAATTGGCGACATGATACTCGTAATAGAGTGTTATTTCCTGATAGTGGTATTTTGCAATCAGTTAGTGTAGAAACTGCATTACCAATTAGTGATTTAAACTATTATAAAATTAGTTATAAACACAATTGGTTATATTCTTTAGCTGAAGATTATATCCTACTATTAAAAGGTAATGTTGCTTATGGAGATGGTTATGGCAATAATGCTGAATTACCATTTTTTGAAAATTATACTGCTGGTGGTCCCCATACAGTACGTGGATTTAGAGGTAATACTTTAGGCCCATTAGATTCTAATCATCGTCCATTAGGTGGTAATTTGAAGGTAGTTGGTAATATTGAAATAATTTTACCAGTACCATTTACAGAAAATGTCCGTTCATTTAGATTATCTGCATTTGTTGATGCTGGTAATGTTTACGCTGCTAGTGAAGACTTTGATACTTCAGAAATCCGTTATTCTACTGGATTATCTGCTATTTGGTTATCACCAGTTGGTGTATTGAGTTTTAGTTTAGCTAAACCTCTCAATGATAAGGAAGGTGATCAAATCGAGACCTTTCAATTTACTTTAGGAACAACTTTTAACTGGTAAGGAGTTTTACATTGAAAAAATATTTTTTTATTATTGGTTTAATTTGCAGTCTTTTACCACTTCAGGTTGCAGCATTAAAAATTGGATTTGTTAATGCAATCAGAGTTATGGATGAAGCTCCACAATTGAAAAAAGCTAGTAAGTCATTAGATTCTGAATTTTCTCGTCAGAAAAGACAAATCGTTAATTCTAGAAATGAATTAAAAAGGATGGAAGAAAAATTTCAGAAAGACAGTGCGATTATGACTGATACAAAAGCCCGAGTTAAAAGTCGGGAAATTAGAGATAAAAAACGTGAATTAAAACGTCAACAAGAAGAAGTCAGTGAAGATTTTAATATTCGTCGTTCGGAAGAATTAGATAAAGTTCAGAAAGTAATTATTGAAGTAATTCAAGATATTGCTAAAAAAGATTCCTACGACTTCATTTTAAGTGAAGGTGTGGTTTGGGCTAGTAAGCAGGTTGATATTACTGATCAAGTTTTAAAAGATCTTGCCAAACAATCTAAGAAACGTAAAAGGTAAATTTTGATTTAGTGATTACTTTTATCTAATAACCTTAATTATATATAAAATATATTGTTCCTGAATTTTATTTAGGAATACGATGCTTAAGAAGCTCTGTTTCAAATTTGGGAACATATATATTTTACTCTGATCACTATATTATCCTGATAAAGTGTTTCACATTTATCTTGCTTTTTCAAATCACTGCGGGTGGGTTACACTCAGAATAACTAAGTAGTTGTAGGGGGCGGTGAAACATAGTAGAATCGACCATTATGATATGTGAATATGGTAAGTTAAATTTTATATTTATAATTTTGGTCGGTTTCATTGCATTACACCGGCCCTACCTGGCTTTCCAAGGATGTAAATTGTCCGTTCCATCGACTGGTTATCCTAAGGGAAGAACTATCGAGACTGTAAATTTAACCTTTGTAATTGCTATATTTTCAGTTTCAGCTTTATTCTTTTTTCCTAAATTAATGGCACCCAAAAATACTCCTACACCCTCAGTAGAACCGTCAGTAGACGTTGAAGTTAAGGCCACATCAAATATCACATCTTGAGACATATGTGAATTGTTACCCTCACGAGTTCCTCCCAATTTGGGCTTATATGGATTAATAACAGCTCCTTTATTTTTAGCAAACTGTTGTGAATTAGAAACTCCTTCTACTATTTGCTCAATTGTATTTTGTACAAAAACACTTAACTCCATATTTTTCACTCCCCTATAGATATAGAAACATAACGATGAAGCTCACTTGCGGCGAATCCGTCAGGTGCTGTGCATTGTTATGTTTATAATTTTGATGATATTTCTTCAAATTGAAGAGTATAAAATGACTCATCAACCTTAGTTTCCCAAATTTCAAAATAGCCTGTTTTTCTAGGGTAAGTAGAATCCAAATTTATATCTTCTATATTAGTTCTATGCCCCAATAAAACTGTGCAAATTGCACTTGAGTCAAGCTTAAAAAGGTACAGGTTGTCAGGATTCTTGGCTAATTCAGCTAAACTTTCTGCGTAGTACTCTCTGTCGACAGTATCTACAATCTTATTTAGATATATTGTATAAACGTCTTTTCCATTTTCTTTTTTTTTGGAACAACAATCTAGGGATTTTATTTCCTTCTGAACATTTTTGTTCATTTTTTCTATATCATTTATCAGAACTTTATCTGCTTGCTCAAGCCTCAACGTTATTCTATGTTCTTTTTCATAAATCCACTCATCACTTTTTTGTTGAAAAATCTCGAATAGAAGTCTGTCTGCACCTTCAACCTCAATGTTTGAATAATCGAAGTCAAACTTATCAACGCGATACCTTGGCTGCTTTCTGTAAATTACAGGCAAGCATTTTCCCCTAAATATTTTAGTTTTATAAGTTGGACATGTAGTTGAATTTATCATTAGATTAAAGAGGTTTTCAAACATTGAAATGTCCCCCGACATCTCTGTATGAATACCAAAAACAGCTCCTTTGTGCTCATTCGCATAATGAGCCCACATTAACAGATTATCCTTTTCTTCAGTCATGCTAATAATGCCAACCTTATTTTTGTTTTTTTCAATATAATCAAGTAACTCTTTACCGGTTGCACAGTACTCAAATGAAGCAGATAACTCATTTAAATTTTTTTTACAATACAAGGCTTCAAACGGATCATTCAAAGCGGATAGTTGCGTAGCACGGATATACCCCTCTTTAAGCAATAAATTTGGTTGAGCCATATATTTATATAGTAATCTCATTACTCAGCCTGTTAACTTATAAAATACCATAATGGATTGGACGGAACATTTCTTTTCTCCCGCCAAAGATTGGGAACAAAAATTAATTAAACCATACTATTCCAATTTCCCATTCAAGTCAAAATTAAATACTGAAGTTACGCAAAGTAAAATAAATACTAGAATAAGAATAACTAACAAAAATAATGTTAGATAGCCTTCAAAACTTGTAGTTCGTGAAAAGCAGTTTTGATAGCTTTAAGATAAAATTTAGAACGTAAAGCGAAGTGATTAAAATTATTAGATAT
>DAOUSL010000263.1 GCA_030627235.1 Thioploca sp. | reverse complement strand
ATTATAGGATATTTTATGCAATGTACTCTATTAAAAACCAAACTTCACCGTGCTTGTGTAACTCATTCAGAATTAGATTATGAAGGTTCTTGTGCTATTGATGGTGAATTAGGTTTGAAAAAGGCAAAAAAACTTGATGATAAAATTTACATTAGCCAATTTCTTAGCGGTATAGGCAATGTTCATTTATATCTTGGCCTTTACCCAAAAGCAGTCCGCAAAATAATAACTGCAGCGAAAACCCTCTACATAATTCCCACTGGCTCACTATACGGCTTACCATTCGAAGCCCTAGTAACCAATAATGACGATGAACCACATTACCTAATCCAAGATCATGTAATTTCATACCTATCCTCAGCATCACTACTAAAAACCATCTGAGATGAACAATCAGAACCAGCTCCAAAACCATTTCTAGCCTTCGCCGCTCCAGTTTATCCACCCTGCAACTCAAAAATTACCAACAAGGATAAAATCATACCAGAACTTCGTACCAAATCCTATTTAAAAGCCGATCCAGCCACCTCCTTATATCTAGGAGAATAAGCTACACGCAGCAAAGTATTAGCCCTAAATGACCAACAAATCCTAGACGACTATCACTACATTATGTTCTCTGTCCACGGAATAATTCCCGAACCCAAAAACATAATAGAACAACCAGCCTTAGTCCTCTCCAACCCAACTAAAAAAGGTGAAGGCTACCTAACTATGGCCGACGCATTTGGCCTACAACTCAACGCAAAATTAGTAAACCTCTCAGCCTGCAATACTGGACGTGGAGAACATGTCAGAGGCGAAGGAATTCGTGGCTTAACTCGTGCCTTCATGTATGCAGGAACTCCAGCTACTTCCGTAACTCTCTGGTCAGTAAATGTATATTCCGCCAAAGAATTCAGCATCGAACTATTCACCAACCTCAAAGCCAACCTCGAAAAAGGCAAAAACCAACAATTCGCCCAAGCTCTTCAAAAAGTTAAACTCAATATGATTGAAGGTGAATTATCTAAAAAATATAGCGACCCATTTCATTGGGCTGGATTTGTTGTATATGGAGATGAGCAGTACTTTTTTGAACAAGATTACATAAATTCAAGGATAAAACTTGATTAAATCAAAATCATCTGGTTTAAAATTTTGTCCATCTGTTCATCCATTAATTTGCCCTTGATTTAACACGACAAATTAATGGGAACAAAAACCATTTGTAACTTTATGGAAAGTGGTACTCATCCGAATTATTTGAATTTTTGATCGTTTTTTTTAGGAATTATGTTAACCGATATTTTATCATTCAAAGCTTTTCTCTAGCTTTTAATTTTCTACCGGCTTAAATGCAGTTTTTAACTGTTGCTGAATATTGGGTGGAACTGGTTCATAGTGGCTAAATTCCATCGTATAAAAACCCTGGCCACCAGTAACAGACTTAAGTTCAGTTGGATAATTACTCAATTCACTTAATGGGATCTCGGCTTGTACGCATACTAAATTTGGTGGCTGCATATGACTACCATGAATTCGACCTCGTTTACTAGCTAAATCCCCATTTATTGTTCCCATAAATTTTTCTGGAGTAGTAATATTAGCTTTTACAATTGGTTCTAATACCAAAGGTTTAGCCTTATTAATCGCATCCAAAAATGCTTTTTTACCAGCTGTAACGAAAGCAATTTCTTTGGAATCAACAGGATGATATTTACCATCATAAACTGTAACTTTTACATCCTGCATCGGATAACCAGCAATTGCTCCATCTTCTAACACTTGTCGGACACCTTTTTCCACCGCTGGAATATAGACGGCTGGGATTACTCCACCTGTAATTGCATTTACAAATTCAAATCCAGATTCACGTTCCAATGGTTCAATTTTTAAAAATACTTCACCGAATTGACCAGCTCCACCACTTTGCTTCTTATGTCGATAATGACCTTCAGCAGATTTACTAATTGTTTCTCGATAAGCAATTTTAGGTGGTTTAGTATCAACTTCAATATTATACTGCTTGCTCATCCGTTCTAACATCACTCGTAAATGCAGTTCACCCAATCCATATAATACAGTTTGATTCAAAATAGAATCATGCTTTAAAAATAAACAAGGGTCTTCTGCGACTAACTTATTTAGAGTAAGTCCTACCTTCTGTTCATCACCTTGCAACTTAGCTTCAACTGCTAAACCATACATTGGTTCTGGAAATTCCAAAGCTTTTAAATGCAAATGTTCTTCATGGGCATCATGTAATACCGCATCAAAGTGCATTTCCTCTACTTTAGCCACAGCACAAATATCACCTGGTATACCCTTACTAATTCCATTATGTTGTTTGCCTTGGATTTTTAATAAATGAGCTATTTTAAATGGTTTACGAGCGTCACCAATATATAATTGACTATCTTTATTAACCGTGCCTTGATGAATCCTAAATATAGCTAATTTGCCCACAAATGGATCGGCTGTCACCTTAAATACATGAGCTATCACGTCTTTATTTGGATCAGGAGTCGTGTTAACTGCAATTTTAGTTTCACCTTGCAAAAAGGGAGGAGGATTGCCTTCCAATGGATTTGGCATTAGACGGATGATTATTTCTAATAGTTCAGGAATTCCAGCTCCAGTTTCAGCAGAAACAAAACAAATTGGAATTAAATGACCTTCTCGGAGAGCTTTTTCAAATGGTTCATGTAATTGTTCTGGAGATAATTCATCGCCTTGTTCTAAATATATTTCCATCAATTTTTCATCAACTTCAACTACTTGATCAATGATTTTAGTATGAGCATTTGCAATTGAACCTAAATCTGATTCTCCAGTAGGATTAAAAAAACAGTCAACTACTTGCTTACCATTATTAGTTGGCAAATTCAGTGGTAAACATTCACTACCAAAAGTTTCTTTAATGTTCTTTACCAACGTTGCTAAATCTATATTTTCAGCATCGATCTTATTGATAATGATCATACGACATTGCTTACGTTCCGCAGCTCGTTCCAACATCCGGCTAGTTAGCATCTCGATCCCAGCCACTGCATTAATAACTACTGCCACAGTTTCAACCGCCGGAAATATGCTTAAAGACTGCCCCATAAAATCTGGATACCCTGGAGTATCAATGATATTTATATGCTTACCTTGATGATCAAGATTAACTACAGTTGCACTAAGTGAATGTTTATGTTCTTTTTCCAATGGATCAAAATCACAAACAGTATTACCAGTTTCAACTTTACCAGCAATATTAATTACACCAGCTTGTAACAATAATGCTTCAGTCAAAGTAGTTTTACCAGCATTAGTTTGACCTACTAAAGCAATATTACAAATATTTTCAGTTGTATAATGGGGCATATCTTGTACCTTTTATGGTTATTTATAGTTAAACTACAAACGTTTATAAAGTTTATGAAATTAGTTTTATGTTTTAAACTTATTGAAATTAATACAAATTAATGGTTAAATTAGTGGTAGTCCTGCAAAAAGTAGTGATGTATAATAAAAAACAAATAAAGCATAAGTAAAAATAATTAAATGTCCAAGATGTAATTCAGAAAATATCATAAAAAATGGT
>DAOUSL010000151.1 GCA_030627235.1 Thioploca sp. | reverse complement strand
TCTTTAATAAAAGTCTCTGGTGAATATACAGTTGGAGTACAAGTTTGCGAAATACCAGTTTCATATATCACTTTTATTTGTTCTGGTTCAAACCTAGCTCTTTCTCTAGGCCAATGAATTCCTGGCTGAACAGTTGAAGGAGCATTATCAAAATCACAAATAATCTCACCTGAATCTGTTTCTAAACACCAATCTGTCGGAGCTGGTTCTATAAATGGATTAAATATAGCTACATAATAGTTATTATTATCACGAGTTTGCTCTGGCATTTGCATCAACACATCCCCAAGTTTTCCTACTACAATTGGTTTATTTTCCAATGTTTTTGATAAATTATTAAAGTTATATGGAGCTGGAATTACTTTATATTGTTGACCTTCTGGAGTAGTTACATGGAAAAAACCACCATTTCCAACTGATAATCCTATAGGAGTTTTTTCAGTATTAACTTGAATGATATTTTCTGCATCAGGAATAAAGCTATAACTAATCCCTGCGGATTCACCAGTTCCTTCCACAATTAAAATTCCATCTTCCTGTTGAGAAATAACGAAATCCGTCAAATTTTCATTAGCTAGTGAACGAATTAAACCTTCTTTGATAGTAGTTCCTTGTCCACCTAAACCGATGCCAGTATTAATATTTGGAATATTGATTGATGGTGATAAATATTGCACTGTTAATTTAGCCCCAATTGGAGGTATTAAAGTTCCAGTTTCATCAATCGACCAATCAGTAGGCAATAATGAATCAATGTTTGTAACTTTAATGATATTGGAGTTCAAATTAGTGATTATTTTAGAAATATTTCTACTGTTTTGATTACTAAAAGAAACTGGGTTTAACATATCTAAATGTTTTGGAGTGAACTGATTTATTATTTCATCTGAAAATCCAGCCATATTTTTTGAAGTTAGATCAGTTAATGCTTCTGGAGCTAAGTTTTCAAATTGTTCTGAAGTAATTCCAGCTAAAGCTGCTACTGTAAATTTGGATAATTGTTCGTTATCTATTGCACCAAAAATTTCCGCTGGAATTTGAGCTATGTCTTCAGCAGTAAACAGATTAAATATTTCTGGTTCTAATTGTTGCAAACGTTCATTATCTAAAGTAGCTATCTCATCCAGCTGTAATCCAAAATTTTCTATAATTGGAGGGTCATGTGGTAACGTCACTCCGGTTGCTAAGGTAATATCATCTGCTAATTTTACTGTAGGGCTTATTTTTACATTGGATAAAGTTGTACCAGGTAAAACATTGGCTGCTCCAATTTGAGCTGGATAACTTGCATTACCAATTATTTCTCCAGCTAAGTCACAGCCAATTAAATTTGCGTTAGCTTCTAGTTCAGTATCCTTAATTAGACAATCTTCACCAATAATTGTACCACCCAATTTACCATTACTTAAAGTAGCTTGAGGAGCGAGCTGAACATCTTGAATAATACCTTTTATTTCACTATTATTAAAATTATCACCAGCCAATATACCACCAGTTAGAGAATCTCCAACAAAATTAGTATTCTGAATAATTCCTTCATTTATGATATTACCAGTTAGTTTACCACCAACCACGATTGCAGTTTCAAGAAAAGTAGAATTGGCTATCATGCCATCGTTTTTAACATAAGCAGCAAATGTTGAATTGCTTATATTACCAGTTTTAGTAATAGTTAAATCATCAGTGAAAACATAATTTTTATAGGAAGAATCTATAATTGATGGCACAGATTGCAAGATTACCGGCGGAATTAGAGTGGTTAATATATCATCGTTGGTTATAGTTAAAGTTGCTTGTTCAATTCCTAACAAACTACCTTCTAATAATGGAGTTAAATTGGTTAAAGTGAGTTGAATATTGCTTCCAATAGTTGCATCTTTAAGCAATGGTATTGTAAAAGTTTTATCACCTCTTTCATTATCAGTCCAAGCTAAAGTTCCACTTACAGTTTGAAAATCTTCATCGATGATTGCAGTATTGCCTTTAATACTATAATTAACGGTAAATTCTCCAATTAAACCATTACGATTAACAGTTATTGTAGAATTTTCAGCTTTACGAGAAGCAGTGAAGTCCTTAGAAATAAAGCTAATTACATTGTCAATGTCGTTATTATAAGCAACACCACCCGGATCAACAATTCTACCATCAACTCCAGTATTATCTCCTAATTCTCCATCTATCAGAGTAAATTTAGCGGTAGCCACTGGTTTACCATTTACGGTTTCTATATCAAAAATTACATTTGGAAAGGTATACCAACTTAAAGTGCTTAAATCACCTGGAATTAATGGGCCGAATTTCTTATAAACTGGTTTGGTTCTGAATTTGGTCATGCCATGAAAATACATAGTTATATTGACTTTTTTACATTGTAATTCATAGTAGATTATTCCTTGAGGAAAGCTATAACCTTCGGCTTCAAATGCTTGTTCTCCTTGAGTATGAGCAGAGGCTATTTTAATGGGACAACCTATGTGACTTTCTAAAGTTAAATATTTCCCAGTGATAGCATCAGGGATAGTGATTACATAATTTTGTTCACTATCCAAAATCCCATCACCATTGCCATCTATTTCTAGTTCATTTGAATTATCAACTGAATCTGCGGTATCTATCGGAATTGTTGTGTTATCAGTTATTGGAGCATCAGTTGTTGGGGTAGCAGTATCATCTGTGATTGGAATATTAACCGGATTCTTATCTGTGGTATCAGCATTATCTACTGGAATTATATCAACTGGTTGAACAGTAGATTCAAAAGTAGCAATACAGGTTTTATCTTTATGCAATCTAACTAAGCCTTCTGTATCACAATCACCAGTCCAGCCAGTAAATGACCAATCTGTATCTGGAGTTGCAATTAAATTTACTTCAGTTTGATCAGCAAAATCATGTTCACAATCATTACCGCAATTAATTATATCATTATAAGCTATTGTTCCATTGCCAATTTTTTCTATTGTTAGTTTATAAATTATAATTGGAGTATTTGGAATTTCAATAGGACAAGTTACAGTTGTTGCACTTGAAGTTATTGCTGTGGAATCATCAGAAGCATTTGTTGCTTGAACTGAGTAATTATAAGTTGTGTCACAAGTCAAATTAGTATTATTATAATTAGTTACATTGGCGGCAGTAGTGGTTATTAAAACACCATTACGCTTAATTTTAAAACTAGTTTCATCTGTACTATTATCTGTCCAGCTAAGATTAATTTGAGTTCCTGAAATTACGGTCGTAATTAAATTATAAAGAGTAGAACCTGTGGTTGTGGCGGTGATTTCTGCACTGGGTAAGCTTGTGATATCATTTTGTTGATTCTCATTTAAAGGAGTAAATGTTTCTATCACAAAGTAATAAGTTATACCAGACGACAATCCATTGATGGTTAAAGTATTTGCACTTTTATTAGTTGTAGTTCCACCAGAAATAGAATAAGGCCCACCAGATACGGTACTATATTTAACTTCATAATAACCACCGTCAGCTTGATAAATAATCGGTGTCCAATTGATGTCAACAGTTGTATTGGTCGGACTTGTAGCAGTTAAACTGGTTGGAGGCATAGTTTGGGTGTCTGCCCAGTTAGAATCCATAGCTGTTGCAGTTCCTGCTATTTCATCTGTAAATGCATTATAATCAAGTTCTGTAAGAAATGGGGTTAAGAAAGTTAAAGCACTTAAATCAGGAATAGTTCCGCTTAATTGATTATCATTTAAAATAAGTGTGTACAAGTTAGTTAAAGCACTTAAATCAGGAATAGAGCCAGTCAATTGATTGCTGAATAACCAAAGTTCCAGCAGATTAGTCAAAGCACTTAAATTAGGAATAATACCTGTTAATTGATTGTCGAATAACCAAATCTGTTCCAAATCAGTTAAAGCACTTAAATCAGGAATAGTACCATCTAGGTTTTGTGTATTTCTAACAATTCCAGTAATATTACCTGATTTACCCTCACTACAACTCACTCCAGTCCAACCACAAGGTGAATTATTCTGATTCCAACCATTACCCGGACTATCTAACCAACTTTCCCCATTGGTACTAGTATAAATAGCTATTAAAGTATCACATTCTGCTTGAGGAATATCAGTTTGCACAGCACAATCTGTCGCTGCATAGATATTCTTTGTAAAAAGTATTAATAATATTATTAAAAGTTTGTTAATTTTCATTTTATTAGTAATAAATAGTTTGTTTTATAAAGGTTAGTACAAAAATCATTCAAAAGCTATTTAACCAAGATTAACAATCTTTCCGTCTACATCAGGATTATCCATCAATTCTACATATTTCAGAATGAATTTATTTTTCTATTTAATTTTTTCTATTTAATTTTTTTACACCTGAATTCTATTTAAAATAGTAGAGTATTGAAAAGATATTTATATTAAAGTCTGGTTAAATTAAATATAGATTGGTCAAGAATAATCAGATTGGACTATTTATTAAATCTAATCATAACCTAGAATATTAAGGCATTTCTATTTGATGGACTGTTGAATAACATATCCAATATATTTCTTTTAATAGATACTGTTTAAACTCTACAACTTTCTTTTGTTACAATATCAATAAATAATTTCTTATTACTTAAAAGCTAAAATCTTAATCAAAATCCTTTAATATTTTCTTCATTGTAAAGATGAATAACTTACTTTGAGTATAAGTAATATTTATTATATATAAACAAACCTTAAAGGCAAAGGCATTTATATAATAGAACTAACCCCTTTAAAGTAATGAGTATAATTTTTATAAAAACAAGCTTATTTTTAAAAAAAAATTATTTTATTTTTAATATCTTTAAAATTATTACATAATTGGATATTATTTATGTATATATAGCATTTTCTAATTTGATAGGTTACAATTATATAAAATAAGTAATTGATATTTTTTAAATTTAATTAAGAATTGCTATATAAATTAGGAGTTGTAAATATATGAAAAAAATGCTTATTAATTTTATTATAATCATGATGATAAGTCAATATTCCTATGCTATTGATAAAGTAGAACTACGAGTTGGTTACTTACCTATTTTGGATCATTTAACTTTATTGGTTTCACATGCTAAAGATAATGATTTATTTCAACATGTTACTATTAAACCTAAAATGTTTAGGTCTTGGCGAGGAATGGTTGGAGCTTTGAAGGCTGGAGTAATTGATGCGGCTTTTATTTTATCACCGTTAGCAATGGATTTATTCAATCAGGGAGTAAATATTAAAACAATTTTATTAGCTCATCGTGATGGATCTGCAATTACAATCAAATCAGATTCTAGTATTATTAAAGCTAGAGACTTACAAAATAAAATAATTGCTATTCCAGACAGAAAATCTACTCATACAGCCTTATTAAATCATTATTTACAACAAGATGGATTGTCTTTACAAGATGTAAAAACTAAAGTTATTTCTCCAACTAATATGATTCAAGCTATGTTATTAGGAAAAATAGACGCATTTATCGTGGCTGCTCCATTTGGAGCTAAGGCTCAAAGTCAAAATGTTGGAAAAATTCTTATCTTGACTAAGGATATTATTGATAACCATGTAGAATGTATAGTAGTTGTGAATAATGATTTGCTTAATAGTAATACAATAGCAATTCAAGAATGGGTAAATAGCCTAATTAAAGCTGGTAAATGGATTGATACAGATAAGTTAGAAAATAATTCTGAACAAATCGCTAGTATAACTGCCAAAAGATATTTTCCTCATAACCAAAAAACTGTAATTATGGGTTTACAAAATCCAATTAATCGCATTTCTTTTTCTGATTTAAATCCCTCTTTAGAAGATATTAAAATTATTATGGATATATCTTTACAGGCAAATATAATTCAAAATATTAATCTTAATGATTTTATAGATCAAAGATTTTATACTAATTATAAATCTTCCCAAAAATAAATTTCCATGATAAACCTATCAAAATACTTAAAATTTGATAGGTTTTTTTTACCAACTTATCTAATTTATAAATCAATTCTACCTTTGTAAATCGTTTTGATAAACTATAGCAATATAATTGATTTTGAATTGAATTAAGAATTAAGAATTAAGAATTGCTACACTTCATCTAATAATCATAAAAAAGGAAAAATCATAATGCAGGTTCGTTCCAAATTATTAATCAATACGATCATAATTATCATATGTTTAAGCAGTGTTGGAGGGATTGGATTTTATTATACTCATCATGTTGCTAAAATGTCATTATTATTATATGAATCAGAAGCTACTCCAGTTTTAAAAATAAACTCATTGGAAGCTACTGCTTGGGAAAGATGGCTAACTTTGACTGAGCATAGCGGAATTTCTGATTATGAAATGATGCAGAAATTAGAAATTGAGATAACAAAATTAGATAAACAAATCAAAGTGCATATAACTGCTATTGACGATATTTATAGATTAAATATAGAAGAAGCTATTAAACATATACAAATTTTCAATAATTTTAAAAAAAATTGGCAACAGTTTCAACAAATAGCTGAACAAATTTTGGTTCTCAGCCAAGAATTTACTAAAGAAGATGCTTTACATTTAATCGTTGGAGATGGCAAACAAGCTTATAATAAAGCTATTACCAATTTGAACGATTTAGTAGAACAACATCGAATTCAGATGCTTATATTGCGTGATAATGCCTTACAAGCTCGTTGGGAAGCGGCGATCATGATTGCATTGTTAACTTTCTTAATCGCTCTGTTTGCATTAATTTTAATTAATCGTCTAACTCATAAATTACTGACTCCATTATTACTAGTAAATTCTCGGCTAAAATTATTAGCTCAAGGTCAAGCAGTAAAAGAAAATATTGAATATAAAGGTGATGACGAAATTGCAGAAATTGTATTATCTTCTACTCAATTAAAAAATAGTATGGAAGAAACGATTAGCCAAGCCAATGCAGTTTCTAATGGTGACTATGATCGTTCTATTAAGATACGTTCTGAAGAAGATAAATTGGGTCAGGCTTTACATGATATGACCAATGTATTGCGAGATATGACTAGTGATAATGCAATCCAAGATTGGCTAAAAACCGGTCAGACTCAGTTACATGAGCAAATGAGTGGTGATTTAACCTTGGTAGATTTGGCTCATAATGTAATTTCATTTTTAACTTTATATATAGAAGGACAAGTTGGCATTTGCTATTTAGTAGAAAAATTCTCAGATGGTCTTAATCAAAATATCAAGCTAAATCAAATTGCTAGTTATGCTTATACCAGACGCAAAAATATGGGAGATGAATTTGAATTTAGCGAAGGTTTAGTAGAAAAGGCCGCTAAAAACCAAAAAACTATTGCTTTCTCTTTTAATACTCAAATTTCTGAAGAAATGCCTCAACATATTTTTATAATACCATTTTTATATGAAAATAACGTTACAGGAGTATTAGTCTTATGTTCTACGCAATCACTTACCCAAATTCAACAAAATTTTATTGAACAGGCAATATCTGGAATTGGAATTGCGTTTAATTCGGTTGAATCTCGTAGTAAAATGCAGAATTTACTCCAGCAAACTCAGGTTCAAACTCAAGAGCTTATTGAACAGAAAGAAACTCTGCAATATCAAAAAGAGGAATTACAGGCTCAATCTGAGGAGATGCAAGCTCAACAAGAAGAACTACGGCAAACTAATGAAGTACTTGAAGAAAGGACTCATGGATTAGAACAACAAAAAATTGCGGTACAAGAAAAGAATCAAGTTTTAGAAACTAATCGAATTGAGATGGAAAAGGCTCAAACTGCTATTATACTGAAAGCCGAAGAATTAGAATTAGCCAGTAAATATAAGTCAGAATTTTTAGCTAATATGTCGCATGAATTGCGTACTCCATTGAATAGTTTATTAATTTTAGCTCAATTACTAGCTGATAATAAATATGGAAATTTGACTGAAAAACAAATAGAATACGCCAAAACAATCAACAGTGCTGGAAAAGATTTATTAACACTAATCAATGATATTTTAGACTTATCTAAAGTTGAAGCAGGCAAAATAGAAGTAAATTTGGAAAACGTATTATTACCTGATTTATTAACCTCAATTAGCCAAAATTTTTTACCAATTGCAGAAAATAAAGAACTACAATTTATTACCAATATTGATACAAATGTTAATCCCACTTTAAGAACAGATGAACAACGTTTAAAGCAAATCATCAATAATTTGTTATCCAACGCATTTAAATTTACCAGTGAAGGTTCAATAACCATAACCGTTCAACACCCAACAGAAATTCCGTTATCTATCAAAGACAAACAACTTGAATTAAATGAAACTATTGCAATAAGTGTGATAGATACTGGAATTGGAATTTCTAAAGATAAACAGCAATCCATATTTGAAGCTTTCCAACAAGCGGATGGTTCTACTAGTAGACGGTATGGAGGCACTGGTTTAGGTCTGTCTATTTCACGTCAATTATCTCGTTTGCTTGGTGGGGAGTTAACCTTAAGTAGTGATAATAAAGGTAGTAAATTTACCTTATACTTGCCAAATGCTAAGATAATATCCAACTCAATATCTGCTCTAGAACAGTTACCTGAAAAACAATTACCAACTCAGTTAAATCCAAATTCCCTACCAAAATTACAACCAATTCCTGATGATAGAAATGATCTACAACCAAATGATAAATCAATTCTACTTATAGAAGATGATCGTAAATTTTCTAAAATTTTAATGGAATTAGCTACTGACAAAGGCTTTAAATGTTTGTTGGCAGAAGATGGTGTTAATGGAATAGAATTAGCCGAACAGTATAAACCAAGTGCAATTATTTTAGATGTTGGTCTGCCAGAATTGAATGGTTGGAGTGTGATGGAAAGATTGAAAGATAATCCAGAAACTCGACATATTCCAGTTCACTTTATGTCTGCTGCTGACCAAAGCATAGATGCGAAGAAAATGGGAGCAATTGGTTATTTACTCAAACCGATAAGCATGGAAAAATTAACTGATGCTTTTAAACAAATAGAGCAGTTTTTGATTAGAACTGTAAAAAATCTATTAATAGTGACTGATATTGAATTACATAAAAATAAAATTATCGAATTAGTAAATGAAGATAGTATTCAGATTAAACAGGAAATAACAATCCAAGCTGCATTTCAAAATTTACAAACTGTATCTTATGATTGCATTATTCTTGATATTGATATGGAAGATGGTTCTGGTAATAAATTATTGGAAATGATGTACCAAGAAAAAAACCATTGTCAAACTCCGATAATTGTATATTCTGATCGTGCTTTGACGATTGAAGAAGAAACCTTATTAATGCGTTGTTCAGATGAAATTCCAATTAAAAAAGTTAGTTCCCCTGAAAGATTATTAGATGAAACAATTTTATTTCTGCATCAAATAGAAGATAAATTGCCAAGTGATAAACGTAATATGTTACATATGGTGCATGATAAAGAAGCTATCCTAAAAAATAAAAAAATACTGATTGTTGATGATGATGTGCGTAATATTTATGCCTTAGCAACAGTTTTAGAAGAATATGATATGGAAGTTATTTGCTCGGTAAATGGTAAAGAAGGATTAAAAAAACTACAAGAAAATGATGAGATTGCAATAATTTTGATGGATATAATGATGCCAGAAATGGATGGTTATACTGCTATGCAAGAAATTCGTAAACAACCAAAATATAGTAAATTACCTATAATTGCTCTGACAGCTAAAGCCATGAAAGATGATAAAATTAAATGTATTGAAGCTGGAGCAAATGATTATTTGGCTAAACCAGTTGAGACAGATAAATTGCTGTCGTTGATGCGGGTTT
>DAOUSL010000068.1 GCA_030627235.1 Thioploca sp. | reverse complement strand
TGTGCGGAGTCGCCCTATGAGACCGGACGTGTCAGGGAAATTATAACCGTTTCGTTGAAAAATTGATTAGTTCAAGGAATAAGGACGTTCCGGGGACATCATGAAATTTCTGCGAAACTCCATTGAACCGGTTACCCATAACCAGATCGAAACCTGCACGTAATTTTTCTAAAAAATATTCGAGTTTAGAAAAATCATAGCTATCATCTGCATCACCCATGATAACATATTCTCCTTTTGCAGCATTAATACCACCTAAAAGAGCGTTACCATAACCTTTTTCAGTCACGTTGACAATTTGTATACCTTGCATTTGTGCAATATTTTGTGAACCATCTGTACTACCATTATCTGCAACGATTATCTCACCTTGCACATTATTATTATGCAGAAATTTTTTAGCTTTTTTGATACATACAGCAAGAGTTTCTGCCTCATTAAGGCAAGGTATAACAATGGACAATTCACAATTTGAGTTGTTGATTTGATTAGACATAAGATAGTTAAGATAAAAAATAATTGGGGAGATAGCGAAATTAATTTAGCCAGAGTAATTGTATCTCCAAATAAAATAATTCAAAATAGAAAATTAGTTAGAAACCTACAAGAAATAATTTAGGAGATGAAGTGATAAATGTAACAGAAATATACTGTAATGTCGATGATTTTTATATATTATTTAATTGGAAAATTGTATAATTTTCTCGAAGACTCAAAAAATATATAATTTCAGCTCCCAAAATAATATTTATAGAAGTAACTAGAGTATAGTTAACCAAAATAACAGGGCTGTTCTCCCTGTATCCCAACTTTCAGTCGCCTGTCTCTCTAACACACCTATCTTTTAGCTGGTGGTTGTTTATTTATTTTACGGTAAGCTTCTCTTTGGTTTTTAAATTCTTATTGTGCTTGTTCATTTGCCTTTGGGTCTTTAAAGGTTTTTTTATAAGAAGTATTTAACCTAAGGCATAAGATATTATTTTCTGATTTGCACCAAAGCGTTGTGCATGTTTATATTAATAACTATCTGGATGCCTCTCTACATATTTAACTAATTCTTTACAACCAATTTTTATCGTTCTTTTTTTTATATTTAGATTCTATATTTTTAGACCATCTTAACTACACCTACACAGAAACGTTTCGATACTCCTCTAAATGTTAAATCTTCTTGTTCTTTTAATAATAATATTTTTTTTCTTAAATCTACTAAATATGTCATCAGCTTTTTACTATATAACTTTATTATAATCATTCTATACTAATTTTTCTATACCTAATATCTTATTGAATCAACAATTGCCAAAATTTTATTCACTAAATTTAAATCCAACATCTTTATTAACATGGGCAGATATTTAATAAAACCATTATACTTCTAAAATATGCTATTATATATGGTCTATATATAACCCAACCATATTAATTAAAATATGTACTTTGAAATTTCCAGAAAAGAATTATTACCTCCATTAAAAATGATTATAGGAGTGGTTGAGCAACGGCAAACTTTACCAATTTTAGCCAATACTCTAGTTAAGGTTAAAGACAATCGACTATATTTGACCGCTACTGATGCAGAAGTTGAAGTAGATTGTAATTTATTATTAGAATCAAATATAAATACTGATAATGATGGTGAAACTACTTTACCAGCCCGTAAATTTTTCGATATTTGTAAATCACTATCAGATACAACTACTATTCAAGTAACTATTGAAGATACTCAAGCTACGATTAAATCGGGTAAAAGTAAATTTAAATTACAAACTTTGCCAGCCATAGATTTTCCAGATCGTCCTAAGCTTCAAGAACAGGCTAGTTTTACTATTTCACAAGGCAACCTTAAGAAATTATTTTATAAATCCTCATTCTGTATGGGAGTCAATGATGTACGTTATTATTTGAATGGTCTATTATTGGAAATTATTGATGGTAAAATTTCTTTAATTGGCACTGATGGACATAGAATGGCAGTTTCTCAATTAGACTTCACAACTGAAACTAGTGCCAAATTGATTATTCCTCGTAAAGCAGTATTGGAACTATCCAAGCTACTTATTGATAGCGATGATGAGATAAAAATTTCGTTTGATGATAACCATATAAGTTTTAAACTTAATGAATCATTGGAAATTAGTTCAAAATTGATTGATGGCGCATTTCCAGATTGGCAAAACGCAATTCCAGCAGAACCAGATAAAATTATTATCACAGAAGCTAGTATTTTAAAACAAGCTCTTACCCGTGCTGCAATATTATCAAATGAAAAATATAAAGGTGTAAGATTAGCATTAACTAACAATCAGTTAAATATAAGTGCTAAAAATGCCTATCAAGAGGAAGCAGAAGAAATCATAGAAGTTGAATATACTGGAGACGATTTAGAAATAGGTTTTAATGGAACTTATTTACTAGATGCGATCAATGTAGTATCAACTAATATGGTACAAATCGCTTTGTCAGATGGTAATAATTCATGTTTAATTACCGAAGAAAATAATAATGATAGTCAGTTTATTGTGATGCCAATGAGATTGTAAAAAACTCAATTTTATACGAATGAGTATTATTAACTATCTAACAGAAATATTTATTCTGGACTTGACTCATACTTGGTTAGTATATCTTCTCTAATAGCTGAATACATATACATTCTCGGTTGTCGCAAATGTTACTGCCTTATTTATGTGGTAATTTTAGTATACAAACATCTAATTCTAAGCAAGATGATTAAATTGGTTGAAAATATAAACTAAAATTGATTTTAGTTATTGAACTAATATACACATTAACTGTTAAAATATAGTTAATAATTTAAATTATTAGTTTATATGATGAAAACATTGAGCTTAATAATACCAGTTTTATATACATGTAAAAATAGCAATGGTTAATAATATACTTGATAATATCCATATTGTCTTAGTTGGCATAAGCCATCCAGGCAATATTGGAGCCGCAGCACGAGCAATGAAGACAATGGGCTTGTCACAAATGCGATTGGTGCGACCAAAACAGTTTCCAAATGTTGAGGCAACGGCTCGTGCTTGTGGGGCTGATGATATCTTATTTAATGCCCAAGTTTTTGACTCTTATGAAGAAAGCTTACAAGATTTCCATCTAGTATTTGGGGCTAGTGCTAGACAAAGAGGAATTGTCTGGCCAGTTTTAACCCCTAGAATGTGTGCTGAACAAGCATTGCCAATACAAGCTCCAGTTGCTATAGTTTTTGGCCGAGAAAATTCTGGATTAACTAATCAGGAATTAGAACATTGCAATTATTTAGTACAAATTCCTTCTGACATAAATTTTAGTTCATTAAATGTAGCAGCTGCAGTCCAAGTGATTGCTTATGAATTACGAATGGAAGAACTAAAAAATACCAAATATGATTCTGTATTACCACCTCCAGCTTCAGTTGAAAATATGGAACAATTATATCAACATCTTGAAGAAACTTTGATTGATATTAAGTTCTTAAACCCAAACCATCCTAGATTATTAATGCGGCGTTTACGACGTTTATTTAATAGAACTCAACTTATTGATTCTGAAGTTAATATTTTGCGAGGGATTTTAACTGCTACTCAAGAAAAATGAAGACGGTTTTGATTTTATTATTATTTACAACTACTGTTCAAGCTGTAGATGTGGAACAGCGTTGGCAATTTTTGGCTGCTAATAGAGCTTTGTTAAATAATGATTTAAAAAAGTTTGAACAAAAATTAACTGAGTTGCAAGATTATCCAATCGCTCATTATTTGCGTTATTTTTATCTTAAATCTCGTTTAACTACTGATAATAATCAAAATATTTTAGCATTTTTGGAAAAATATACAGATAGTCCTGTTGTTAAATCCCTACGTTATAAATGGCTTAATAAATTAGCTCAACGACGAGATAACAAGACTTATCTTGTTGCTTATATTCCACAAACTGATGCAGCTTTACGTTGTTATTTTCTAAAGGCTTATCTAAAAATAAATGCCAATTTAAAAGGTTTGGAATCAGAAGCTAAGGATTTATGGCTAGTTGGTAAATCTCAACATAGTTTTTGTAATTCTGCATTTAAATATCTATATAAAAAAAAGCTAATTTCACCTAAATTACGTTGGCGAAGAGTACGTTTAGCCATGCAAGAAGGTGAACTCAAATTAGCCAAAAAAATTGCTAAAGACTTACCAAAAACTGATAGGTTGTTATTATTACTATGGCAAAATATCCATAAAAAACCAGCTATTGGATTAAAAAATTTTAGATATCCAGACACTGCTTTAGCTCGTGAAATAATATTATATGGTTTATACCGTTTAGCTAGGCAAGATGCTAATACTGCTTATAATTATTGGAAAAATAAGTTTAAATATTCCTATTCATTTCGAACTAAAGATAATAATGAACTTTTGCATCATATCGGATTGGAAGGAATTAAACAACATTTATCAGCAGCTATGGTATGGCTTACTGAAATTGCCCAAAATAATGATCAAGAAATAAGTCATCAACGCTTACAAATTGCCTTATATAAACAAGATTGGTATATGGTAAAAAAAATTATCCATTCTTTATCTGCTAACTTACAACAAAAAATTCAATGGCAGTATTGGCTAGCAAGAGCTTTAGAAGAAACTGGGCAAAATAATGAAGCTGAAGCGGTATTTGAAAAGTTATCTAAGTTTAGAAGTTATTATGGTTTTTTAGCTGCAGATAGAATTGGTAAACCTTATAATTTTCAATCTAAAGAGCTAAAATTTACCTCAGAAGTTGAAGAACAATTACTGGTTAAAAACCCTGGTCTAGTTCGAACTCGGGAATTATATTTTCTAGGTCAAACAGCGTTGGCTAGAGATGAATGGCAAGCTGTATTACCAAATTTGAAACAAGCTGAATTAAAGATAGCCATGGTTTTAGCTAATAAATGGGGTTGGTATGACAGATCTATTATTACTCTTAATAAGATTGGTCATAATGATGATTTGAATATCGCTTTTCCTTTGCCATTTTATGATATAATCATAGCCCAATCTAATATTCAATCGATTGAATATTCAATAATTTATGCAATAATTTTAGCAGAAAGTAAATTTCAAACTGATGCTCATTTTACTGATGGCAGATTAGGTTTAATGCAGTTAAAACTTAAAAATGCTAAAGATATGGCAATTAAACAAAACATTAATTTACATAATATTGAAGATTTATTTTTGCCAGATATTAATATTGCTTTAGGTACAGCTTATATTAGACAACTATTAAATGAATTTGATAATAATCAATTATTGGCTTTTGCTGCTCATGATGTTGGGATTTATACTGTAAAATATTGGATTAAAAAATATGCTTGTTTACCAACAGATATTTGGATAGAACTGATTCCTTCTCATAAATATATCCAAAATATTTTAAGTTATATTCCTATATTTTCTTATCAAATGGGTAAACAACAACAGATGCCACTGGATGCTATTCAATCAGATGAATGTAGTAGTTGAGAAAAACTTGAAATATTTTTTCTAATCATAATTATATGATAAGGAATGAGGATTTAATAAAGCCCGAAACTAAACCTGCCAGGTTTTAAAAACCTGGCAGGTTTGATTAAATTTATATTATTACAGGATTATCAAAGTAAACTTAAAAAGGGTGATAATGGAAAAAATAATATTGTTATTTTTATGTTTTACCATATTTTTTTATATGAATACTGATGCAGTGGATGTCCAAGAGAATATTATTATGAATAATGAACAGCTTAGTTTAGCAACTTTTGCTGGTGGTTGCTTTTGGTGTATGGAATCTCCATTTGAAAAACTTCCTGGAGTGTATAAGGTAATTTCAGGATATACTGGTGGTTTTAAAATTAATCCAACTTATGAAGAAGTGTCGGCAGGAACTACTGGCCATCTTGAAGCAATACAAATTACTTACGATCCAAATAAAGTAACCTATCAAAAATTACTTGATGTATATTGGCGACAGATCGACCCAACTGATGCGAATGGATCATTTGTTGATAGAGGGGAACAATATAGAGCGGCTGTTTTTTATCATAATGAAGAGCAACAACGTTTAGCTAACAAATCAAGAGAGATATTGGATAAACAGATGAATTATCAGAAGCCAATTGCTACTGAAATTACAGAATTTACCAAATTTTATAAAGCAGAAGAATATCATCAAGATTATTATAAAAAAAATCCGTTACGCTATAAAATCTATCGATATAGATCAGGTAGAGATGAATATCTTACGGAAATATGGGGCGATAAGGATAAATCATCAGATTTTGAACTTAAAGCTAAATTAACAGATATTCAATATGAAGTAACACAAAATAATGGTACTGAAAGATCATTTGATAATGAATATTGGGATAATAAACAAGCTGGAATTTATGTTGATATAGTATCAGGTGAAGCTTTATTTAGTTCAAATGATAAATATGAATCTAAAACAGGTTGGCCAAGTTTTACCAAACCTATTTCTAATGAAGTTTTAATGGAAAAAGAAGATAATAAACTATTTTTTGGAAGAACTGAAGTGAGAAGTAAACAGGCTAATTCTCATCTTGGTCATGTATTTAATGATGGGCCAGCACCTACAGGACTTAGATATTGTGTTAATTCAGCAGCTCTTAAATTTATTCCAAAAGATAAATTAGAACAAGAAGGATATGGTGAATATATAAAAATATTTGAATAATTACCTTAGTTCCTTATATTCAGCGTAACTTCAAATTATTGATAATAAATCTAGAGATTTAAAATAGTTTGAAAAAGTTATAATTAACTAGCAATTTTCCAAATAGAGACAAATGAATGAAATTATGGTATTTTTTATTAATATTTACAATCAATGTAAATGCTACTGAATCAACTGTTATTTATAAATATTATGATACCAAAGGAGTATTGCATTTAACCAATAAACCACCTAAAAAGAAAGATAAATTATTATATGCCCGTAGTTATCTACTTCCTACTACTCCACAACGGTCTGCTCTTAAAATAAACAAACATAGCGAGTTAATAACCCAAGCAGCTAATAAAATTCAAATATCATCAGCATTATTACATGCAATAGTACAAGTTGAATCAGCCTATAATCCTAAAGCAGTATCTCCTAAAGGAGCAGTAGGATTAATGCAGTTAATGCCAGCAACTGCTAAACGTTATGGAGTTAAAAACCGTACTGATCCGGCTGAAAATCTAGCAGGTGGAACTCGTTATTTACGTGATTTATTAACCATGTTTAATGGTAACTTATCTCTAGCATTAGCAGCTTACAATGCCGGAGAAAATGCTGTTAAACGTTATAATAACACAATTCCACCTTATCGGGAAACACGTAACTATGTTAAGAAAATAAACAAGTTATATGCTAAATTTAGTCAGTAGTTGTTGGTAAATTATAAAACGCATTTCTACCAGGATAAGTAGTATAACTACCAAGTTCTTCTTCTATTCTAATCAAACGATTATATTTAGCAACTCGATCTGAACGGGATAATGAACCAGTTTTAATCTGACCAGCAGAAGTAGCCACCGCAAGATCAGCAATAGTGCTATCTTCAGTTTCACCTGAACGATGTGAGATGACAGCAGTATAACCAGCTCGTTTAGCCATTTCAATAGCCGCTAAAGTTTCTGTTACTGTACCAATTTGATTAAGCTTAATTAAGATTGAATTGGCAATATTTTGTTCTATTCCTTGTTTCAAAATAGTAGTGTTGGTGACAAACAAATCATCTCCTACTAATTGGATTTTACTAGCTAATCTGTCAGTCAATATTTTCCAGCCAGCCCAATCATTTTCATCCATACCATCTTCTATAGAAATGATTGGATATTTGTCTACCCATGCAGCAAGATAGTCAGTAAATTGGGCAGCATCTAGTTTTTTACCTTCGGAAGCAATATCATATTTACCATCTCGATAAAATTCAGAACTAGCAACATCTAATCCTAAACAGATATCAGTTCCAGCTTTAAAACCAGCTTTTTCAATTGCTTCTAATATAACTTCTATTGCTGCTTCATTGGAAGACAAATCAGGAGCAAAACCACCTTCATCACCAACTGCCGTATTCATTCCTTGTTTTTTCAATACACTTTTTAAAGCATGAAAGATTTCAGCTCCATATCGTACTGCTTCTCTTAATGAAGAAGCTCCTACTGGTATAATCATAAACTCTTGTAAATCAACATTATTATCAGCATGAGCACCACCATTTATAATGTTCATCATAGGTACTGGCATTTGCATCTCTCCAGCTCCACCAAGATAACGATATAATGGCATTTTTGATTGATTAGCAGCCGCTCTAGCTGCAGCCATAGAAACGGCTAATATTGAATTAGCTCCCAATTTACCTTTATTTTCTGTGCCATCTAAATCTAACATGGCCTTATCAATTGCAGTTTGAGATGTTACTGTCATACCTATCAATCTATCATTTATTTCCTTATTAATATGTTCAACGGCTTTTAATACTCCTTTGCCAAGATAGCGACTATTATCGCCATCTCGTAATTCTAATGCTTCTCTAGAACCAGTAGAAGCTCCAGATGGTACGGCTGCTCTTCCGACTATATCATCAGTAGTAATAACTTCTGCTTCAACAGTAGGATTACCACGAGAATCAAGAATTTCGCGGGCTCGTACTTTAACAATATCTGACATTTTGGTTTCCTAAATTTGTAGTTTAAGTTTTGAATATCTTTTATTAAAGCTATATTTTTAATAAGATTATATTAATATAATAACATAATATGCTATGATTTAACATTTACATACCAAAGGGAATTTTTATGCAACGCTATATATATGTTGTATTATTATTTTTTATAACTGCTGATATTACAGCTCAAGAGAATCATTATTGGACTAATCAATTTGGTTCTCGTTCGGCATTAATGAGTGGAGCTGTGGTAGGAGGTGTTAGGGATACTAGTGCTGGTTTTTATAATCCTGGAGCATTAGGTTTTGTTAAGAAATCTAGCTTTTCAGTTAGTGCTAATGGCTATCAAATAGAATTTGTATCTGTTGATAATGGAGCAGGCACAGAAGAACCTAAAGAAATTGAATCACAAGAACTTAATATAGTTCCGTTACTAATTTCAGGTACAGTTTCATTGGGTAATAATACTTTTGGTTATTCATTAATTGGTAAAAATCAGTCATCTATTAAATTATCTGGTAGACGTGCTGAACTTATAGATGTGATTGCTAGTGATCCCAATTATATTTCTCCATATAAAGATGATTTGAATGGTGTTGCATTTAATGGAGTTGAAGATTATAGAGGCCAATTTTCCTATAATAGTAAAGTGAGTGAAATATTAGCCGGTTTAAGTTGGGCGACTAATATATATCCCAATTTTTCTTTTGGTGTCACTGGCTTCCTAGCTTTAAGAAGTCAACGTTATAATGCTTCAAGTGTAGTTAGAGCTACTAATGGTTCTGGTTTTATTGCTAGTGAAGATCAGTTTTCAGATGCCGATTTTTATAACTTAAGAACATTTCTTAAATTTGGAATAGCGGCAGATTTTGACGAACTTAAATTAGGTGTAACTTTGACTGCCCCAAGTATTAGCTTATATGGCAAGGGTTCGGTTGGTGCAGGTTCGGTTAAATTTAAGGAAGATGAAGCAATTGGAACTTTAGAAGATGACCGGCAAAATGATTTAGATGCAACTTATAAAACTCCAATGTCTTTAGCTTTAGGTTTGGAATATATGTTTACTGGCCAAACTATAATTGCAACAACTATTGAATGGTTTTCAGAACAGAGTGATTATGAAATTATCACTCCTATTAGTAGGAATTTTAAAGTTGGAGAATCTTTGGGTTATAAAGACAGTAAAGAAGTTCTTACTATTAAAGATGGTGCTGCGAGTGTAGTTAATTTTGCTATTGCTATTGAACAGGGTTTATCTAATAAAATGACTGGTTATTTAAGTTTTCGGACTGATTTTGAAACTTTTCAAGGTCATGAAGGTGAATTAAAACCTATGGCTATTAATAACTGGGATATTTATCATACTACTATTGGTATAGTTCGTCAGAAAAAAGATTCAAAATCTGCTATTGGATTAGTTTATAGTGCTGGCCATCAGAGTGATTTTAAGCAATTAGCTAATCTTGACTCATCTACCAAACAAGCAGATAATTTTCTGTTGGCTAGTGAGAATCAGACAACAGCTGATTATAGTGCATTAAGTCTTATTATTGGTTACACTTACTTTTTTAAGTAATTAGATTAGGACAATTTTGAAATTAGCAAATATATTATAAATTTGAATTAAATTCAGCATTTTAGCTAGGGTCGGTGTAATGAAATCGACCAAAACTATACTTTATGTAGGATGTAATGAGTTTACGAATTACATCTTGATGTAATTCACTTCGTTCATTGCATCCTACATATATCCTTATTTTAGGAATGATGTCTATCTAATCTACAACTTTTTGTCTTATACTTTAAAATTAGCAACAGTGTCATAAATAGGTCCAATTACTGACATTATAACCCAGCCCAATAATAACCCTAAGATTACTGTCATCATTGGTTCGATAATAGTTTGCATTTTATCTATGGAGTCTTTTACTTCACGGTCGTAAAAATAGCTTACATTTAGTAATGATTTATCTAATTCACCAGTTGCTTCACCAATAGTTACCATGCGTAATATTAAAGGTGGGAATAAATGGGTTTTCTCGAAACTTTCGCTAATGCTAATCCCTTCTGATACATTATTTCTAACTTGCTGCAAAGCATCTTCAATTACTAAATTATTAGCTAATTTTTTGGTAATATCTAAACTATCTAGTACAGTGATTCCAGAACTATATAATAATGCAAAGAAAGTAGCAAATCTAGCTAAAATAATTTTTTGTAGGATTGGGCCTATTATCCAAACTCTTAATTTAAAATGGTCAACTGCAAAACAAAAGCTCGGACTTATTTTCATCATGGCTTTAATTAGAAAAAATACTCCAATTGGAGCTATTAAAATAATATACCAATAATTAACAAATACTTCAGATATATATAATAGTATTTTAGTATGAAATGGTAATTCCCCACCAACACTTTTTACAAAATTAATCAATTGTGGAACTAGATAAATCATTAAGAAAAATAATACTCCAATAATAACAGTTCCCATAAAAGCCGGATACATAAGCAATTTTTTAGTTTTAGCTATCATTTCATCGTTCCATTTTAACGAATTCGTCATATGTTTAAATACAACAGCTAAATTACCACTTTCTTCACCAGCATTAATTAAACTAGTAAACACTTGATCAAACGTCTCAGGGAAATTGGCCATAGCATTAGATAGTTTAGCTCCACCTTCGATACTTTCTATCAAACTAGAAATTATTTCTCGAAATCTCGATTGTGGTAAACTATCTCGTAAGTCTTCCAAACCTTCCAACAAAGGTACGCCAGCTCTAGTTAAGTTTTCCATATAAAAAGTAAAAGTAATTAATTCTTGACGAGTAACTTTACCGACTCGATAATTACGATTTTTTTTAGTATGATAATGGATTAAGTCTAACTCCATTCGTTCCAAACGAGATTCTAAATCATTAACATTATCAGCACTTAATTGGCCTTGGGTAACATGACCATTATTGTCCATTGCTTTATAAAAAAATTGTTGTGACATTATTAACTCAATTTAGGGTTGATTTTAAATTTTAAACTAAGTACAATTTTCATTCAAATCAAACTTTCTAAATATATTTCGCATATTTACGTTATTTTATCTAAAAAATAAAAATTTATAAACTTGAAAGCTTAAAATGTGAAGTTATTATAGTTTAGGAAGTTCTTTATATTAAAATTAATACAAACATAGGGTAAAACTATGGCATATGAAGTCAATGGTAACACAGTAGAATCTGATGCTAACGGTTATTTAGTTGAAATAGATGATTGGAATGAGGATATAGCTAAGGTTATTGCGGTAGGCGAAGGTATCGAGGAAATGACTCAACGGCATTGGGATGTTGTTAATTATTTGCGCGATGAATTTGTCAATAATGCCGGCAATCAGCCAAATATGCGTAAGTTAACTAAAGTTATGCAAACTAAATGGGATGATAAAAAAGTGGATACTAAATCTATCTACGAATTGTTCCCAGCTGGACCTTCTAAGCAGGCTGGTAAAGTTGCTGGTTTACCAGAAAGTAAGCGTAAAGGTGGTTATTAAAGTTAGTTAGTAATTACAACGTAACTCAATAATTAAAATTGTTGGGTTACGTCGTTGCCAAAAATTCATAAGATCATTGTAAAATTTTCTGTTTCTGTTCGTAAGTATTTAAAGTTTGTAATACTTTCACTGGAGTTATATCACGTAGACATTTTAAGTGCCTTTTAGGACAAGTACGTTTATAACATGGGCTACATTTTAATTTTAATGAGATAATGCTAGCTTGATTACTTAAAGGAGGAGTCATATTTGGATTAGAAGAACCAAACAATGCGATTAAAGGTTTGTTTAAAGCAGCAGCAACGTGCATTAAACCAGAATCATTACTGATTACAGCTTTAGATATAGATAATAAATCTATAGCATCTGGCAAAGTAGTTTTACCACATAAATTGATACAGTTTTTTCCAACTACACTTTTAATTTCTGCACCTAACAACATTTCTTTTTTAGAACCAAAAACCCAGACTTGCCAACCTTTAGAAATTTTATATTTAGCACAAGCTACATAATTTTCTATCGGCCATTGTTTTGCAGTCCCATATTCAGCTCCTGGGCATAAAGCTAGTATTGGTCGCTTTGGAATACTAGTTAAACCAATTCGTTGCAAAGTTTTTATAACTGTTCCATGATTTAAAGCTGGTTTTGGTATTACTTTATCTGCTTTTGAATCCCCTTTAGGCAAACCCAAAGCAACATATTGTGATACAGTTTTAATAAAAGTTTTGTCACGGATATCATTGAGTAAATGATAACGCATTTCTCCTAAATATCCAGTACGTTTAGGAATTTTAGCAAAAAAAGGAATTAGAGCTGATTTCCAAGAATTTGGTAATACAATTGCCTGTTGATAGTGATAAGTTTGCATTTCCAAACCTAATCGTTTTCGTGCTTGCCAATTTAGTTTGCCATGTTCAAGATTATGATGTAAAACATAACGTATTTCAGGCATTCTTTTCAATAAGCCTGCACTCCAACTTGGGGTTAAAACATCAATTTTGGCATTTGGCTGTTCACGTTTGATCATTTTTAACAAACTTTGTGCCATCACCATATCTCCAACCCATGAAGGACCAATTACTAGAATATTATTTGATTGCATGGAATACCTGAAAAATAGTTATCTAAAATTTATTTTACTTTCATCTTATATTCTGTACCACAATATGGGCATTTCACCTTAGTATTAGAGTTTTTCTTCAGAGGCAAAAAAATGCGTGGATGGGAATTCCACAAACTCATATTTGGCATTGGACAATGTAGTGGTAAATCATTCTCAGTAACATCTTGTTCCAACTTATCGTTTGGAGTGTCAGTGCCTGTTTTACTCATTATTGCATTCTCTATAGGTGGTAATTAAACAAACGTCAGCCAATCTTTATGTTCAGAATGACGACCATGTACTACATCAAAAAAACATTTTTGTAATCGTTCTGTTATTGGGCCTCTAGTTCCAGAACCAATAGTGCGATTATCTAATTCACGAATTGGGGTGACTTCGGCAGCACTGCCAGTAAAGAAAGCTTCATCGGCAATATACACTTCATCTCTAGTAATCCGTTTTTCGCGAATGGTTAAATCCATTTCAGCAGCCAGTGCGAAAATAGTAGCTCGAGTAATTCCATTAAGAGCAGAAGTTAAATCTGGAGTATAAATAATTCCGTCTCGGACAATAAAAACATTTTCTCCACTACCTTCAGCAACATAACCTTCATTATCTAATAATAATGCTTCATCATAACCACAAGTCAAAGCTTCTTGCAAAGCTAACATGGAATTCATATAATTTCCATTAGCTTTTGCCTTACACATGGTAATATTCACATGATGTCTGGTATAAGAAGAAGTACGAATCCGTATCCCATTTTCTATTGCATCTGGGCCTAAATAAGCTCCCCAACTCCAAGCTGCAACAGTAGTATGAACTTTTAAATTATCAGCTCGTAGCCCCATACCTTCCGAACCGTAAAAACACATCGGACGAATATAAGCACTGGATAAATTATTTTCTCGTACTGAAGCAGAACAAGCATCATTAATAGTTTGTTGATCGTAAAGAATTTTCATACCCAATATATGGGCTGAATCAAATAAACGTCTAGTATGTTCTTGTAATCTAAAAATGGCTGTACCTTGTTCAGTTTGATACGCACGTAATCCTTCAAATACTCCCATTCCATAATGTAAAGTATGAGTTAATACGTGAACTTTAGCATCCCGCCAAGGTATCATTTTACCATCCAACCAAATTACACCATCACGGTCTTCCATACCCATTGTTTCTTTCTCCTAAATACTTAACCTTCAGTTAAAAACTATTTTACACTATTTTTAGTTTAGTTCAAATTAGATCGTAAATATTACAGAGCTATCTTATTAAAATTTGTATAAAAGCAAAATGTTAAAAGAGATAATCAATACAATTAATTTAAATAGTTACGAGCAGTTTTAATAGCCGTCCTCATACATTCATGTGTAGTATTTACTGTTAATTTATAGATCAATAGTTCGGACAGTTTTTCAAATTTATGCCACTTAAAAAGTTAACCAATTGAAATTTAATAAGTTTATGTTTTTAATGTGAAAATAAAAAGCACTTTAATAATAATTAGTTATAAAAACTGTCCGAACTATTGATTCTAATATATGACGCAATACTTCCTAATTTAGGTTACGGTTATTGTAAGAGTTTTATCTAAAGCTTGAGCAAATTTTTCAAGGGTTGATAATTTAATGTCTTCAGCATGATTTTCAATACGAGAGATGGCTGTTTTTTTGGCATTAAGCTTTCGAGCAAGTTGTTCCTGAGTAAGACCTGCTTCTTTTCTTGCCATTTTGAGTAAAATACCAATTTTCAATTCTTGATAACCAGATTCAAAATTATCTGAAAAGCATGATTTAGTATAATAAGGTTTTCACTATCAAAAAAACCTAAAATTCTATAACTATTTTTACTGCATATTATTCTAACTTCCCAAATATCATCAGTATTAACTAATTTTTTTAAATATTTTGATGGGATTGTTGACAATTCTTCTACTAGTTTTAATACCCAAATAACTTTCTGAATAAACAAGAAGTTATTATTCAGATTTAAAAATTAAATAGTGGATATTGATTTTCATTAAGAATTAAGCATTCATAATTAAGAATTGCTGTATATCTTACTGTATGTGTTTGGTTTATGATAACACAGATTGCTATTAATAGTTTGTAATTGCTTAGGGCGACCGCATTAAAATTTGTATAATAAAGCTACTGATATTAACTAATTACAAAACCCATATTTTTTACCATAGAATTTTTTGGTATATTTTATTCATCGTGGAAATTAGCTTGTAGAGTGACGAACAATAGTGTAACACTGGATGAATTTGGTGTATGACGCTTTGCTTATACACCTTACGAGTTCATACTGATTGGGGTGTGCCACGTTATGATGCTGGTTTGGAAATGAAAATTTATATATCTAAGTGATATATCACAGATAATTATGTGTTATCATAAGTTTAGTTAAATAATATTTTTTTGGAGAAGAAAATAATGTATTTATATCAAGCTTTTTTAAGTCATATACGTCATAGTCTGGCGTACTGTATGTTTGTAGTAATAGCTTTAAATTTAGCATTTATTTCTGTTACTCAAGCGGCTACTGATTGTAGTGCTGTTACGGAAATTTCTCAGGGTGAGTGTGAATCGTTGTTGCAACTTTACAATAGTACGGATGGTGCTAATTGGTACATTAATGAAGGATGGAATCTAACTAATACGCCTTGCAATTGGTATCGTATTACTTGCGATAATGGTGGAGTAATTAGAATTTCCCTTGGTCTAAATTCACTAAGTGGAACTGTCCCTAATTTTTCTAATTTGCCTAATTTAGAAAGTCTTTCCATTGAGCTAAATTCACTAAGCGGAATTATCCCTAATTTTTCTAATTTGCCTAATTTAGAATATCTTTCCCTTAGTGTAAATTCACTAAGTGGAACTATCCCTAATTTTTCTAACTTGCCTAATTTAGAAGTTCTTGACCTTGTGGGAAATTCACTAAGTGGAATTATCCCTAATTTTTCTAATTTGCCTAATTTAGAAAGTCTTTTCCTTGACCTAAATTCACTAAGTGGGACTATCCCTAATTTTTCTAACTTGCCTAATTTAGTATATCTTTTCCTTCGTGGAAATTCACTAAGTGGAATAATTACTGATTTTTCTAATTTACCTAATTTAGAATCGCTTTGGTTAAATAGTAATCAGCTAACAGGTACAATTCCAAACTTCAATACTTTGTCTAATTTGGAGTCTCTTAGACTTGATAATAATCAACTAACTGGTGCAATTCCAAACTTTAGTGCTTTTCCTAAGTTGAAAAGGCTTAAATTAGATAATAATCAACTGACCGGTGCTATTCCTGAATTAAGTACTTTGCCTAACTTGGAGTATCTTGAACTTTATGACAATCAGCTTTGTAAAGATGTCAATATCAACTATTCAGCATGGCAAGAACAACTCAATGAATTTCCAGATTGTCAAATTACAACACCACATATTTCCGATGATGTCATTCTAACCAATGAGATAGAAGATGTTTTTGGCCAAGTTAATACACATAAACAAACTATTCTCGAAAATGTTATTCTAACCGAAGATTTACAGATAAATATCCCACGTCTTGCTTTCTATACCCAAGAAGGTGAATTATCATTTTGGGGTACACTCCGTAAAATTCCAACTGCTGATGGCAGTCTTTTATGGGAAGTTGTGGATTATGGCAATGAAACAGGAAATACACGCACTATTCAAAACAGAATCCCCACAAATAACTTACGGCGACGTGATAATCTTGCCTCTCTACAATGCCTAAACAGAACAAACCCAACACTTACCCCAGATTTTAACCTCTGTCTACCCAACGTAACTTTTCAAGAAGGTGAAAAAACCTCATCTTGGTGGGCAAGCCTTAAACTCGTACCATCAGAAGACGGTAGATTGTTATTTAAACTTGATGACTTTGGTATTTCTGTACTTGAAGAAAATAATGGCGTTGTTGTACTCGAACATTTTGATAAAGTTGTTGAAAGCAATCCCTACCACCGGAACACACAAGAAGCAATTCAAGACTTTTCCGACCGTTATCTGATTTTTAGAACCCCACGATTAATTGGTAATCCTGAAATAACTGGTGCAGCTGTTGTTAGTTATACCCCTCATCAAAGTAATACCGCAGGAGCAGCATTAGCAAACTTAGGTACTTATGCAGGAACTGCCAACCAAAATTTTCAAATTGGAGCTTACAAACGAGTCTTATTAAAACGTCTGCAAGAACAAATTAAATTCACCCAATTTGAAACATTTCAAGAAATGCAAGATGATGATAGTGCTATGAATTTGCTAAGTGATATGGAGCAGTTTTATAACCATCATATATCAGGTAAAGTTAATACGCTTGAAGGACTTGCTAAAACATTTGACAATACCTATAAAGATTACAAAGATGATCCACATGGAAATAAGAAAATACAACAAGTCATTTTAAGTGCATATAGACGAATTTTATATATTGATAAAACATTGAAAGGTAAACAACCTAAATATGTTTCTTTCGGAAATGTTGAAAAACGTGTTAAACGTATTAGCAAAATTCTTAAAAAACTTAATACTGTTGTTTCTAGCTTTGATAACTTAAATGTTCTGCAAAAACAGATTATACACACACATTTAGTATTATATGTAATTGGCCATGTTGAAGCTCTGACAACATTAGATCAACTTCGTGAACGTATCCTTGCAAATAGTGATGAAGATTATAGAGTTTATGAATCTCATCCATTAATACAAGCAATTGATGAACTCACCAGTGACTTAAATGAAAAAAATAGTTTAACTATTGGATTCGATTGGAAAATGATTGCTGAAAATTTAATTGCTGCTGGTATTGGAAAAGGTTCTCAATATATATTGAAAAGTATCGTTGTCAAATCTGCTGCTGCAATTGGGGTAAAATCTACTGCTTTAATTGGTGTATTAACTAATATGGCAAAAGATGTTGCTGTTAATGATATTAAAGATTCTTGGGTTACTTTTACCGATAATATTTATACCAGTAGTATATATTTTTATGGTTTTCGTAAAGATTTCATAAATAACGGTCAACCTAAATTACTCAATTTTGAAAATACAGCTCCAGAAATTAGAGCCTTTCAAGCCAACTTGATTTCAGCAGTATTTTTCAACCAGATGAAAGCAGCACATATTTTTGCTCGTTCCTATCTCACTCGTGAAGGTACTTTGGAAGATAAATTCTTAAAAGTAGGTCGCTGGGGTAATAACTACGACATTGAATGGGCAGATAAACTGAATCCTAGTGCTGTAATAAGAGGTCTTTCTGAAAGTACTGATTTTATCATTCGCAATATGATTGCCAAAAAAGGTGTAGTCAATGGTATGCAAAGTTTTAATAGTCTATTTAATGACCAAAATTTTGACTACTTTGCGTGGATTACTCAACAAACAGGAAAACCCACAACATTGCATCAGATGAGTAATGATTATAATAAAATTCAACAGATTATTAAAAGCTATCTGATCCATGTTAAAAATCAAGTTCAAGATTATTCATATGATCTTTATTTTGTAGATGAAGGTTATGAAAAAGGATCAGAAGACTATGATACTCCTGATAATGTTGGTCGCCGTTATATTTTGAAAAAAACTGGTGATATTAATGTTAAAAGCATCAAAGTTACTTATGTGGGAGATGAGCCTATTCCTGCCAATGAAATTCATCCTTTTGAATATGCATCATCTAGTCTAAATAATTCAATTATGAAAGGTTTAAATGTTGGAGGATATTTTAATTATCATGGTGATTATGAAGTACAAATAGAATACCTAATACCTTCAAATCAAAATTTGCAGCTTAAAATTATTAGATTTAATAATCCAAAAATTTTAGGTTATGGACAAGCTATAAAAACAACTGGCCCAGCTGTTGTAATAACTCATGATCATAATGAATTTGTCTATCGTGCTGATTTTGATATGATATTATTCTCTCAACCTATATATGAATCTGATGATATAAGTACTGGTGAGTTACATGAATTTAATTCCTGTAATAAAGGAACCGGAGTCTCTCTAAAAGTGTCCGATGTTGTTCATCGCATTAACCCACTTGTGTCTTACAATGATTGGAAAATAGGCAAACAGGGAGATGAATGGCATTATCAAATAGTTAAAAATACTTTTGGAAATCGTGTATCTTATGCACGTTTAATTGAAAAACCGGTTACATTAGGAGCTAAAGATTTAAATCCAATTATTCCAGAGGACAGTAATATTTGTGTTCCAATACAACCGGCTTTATATTACCTAGTAACATATAATATGTTAAATAATAAAGCTATATTTCAAATGCCAATTAAGGTATTTACCAATGTGGTATATAAAGATGACAACTTAAGTTTTAATTTCCCTAAAGAAATGTTACCGGTAGAAGAACCAAAGAATTTCAAAGCCATTGCTGGAAATGGGCAAATTACTTTGTCTTGGGATGCTGTAGAGAATGCAACTTACAATGTTTATTGGACAATCGTGAACAGTGATATTCAAGGAGCTATTTCTGTCATTGACCCCTATTATGTTCATACTAACTTAGTTAATGGTACTAATTACTCTTATCAAGTAACAGCTGTAGTTAATGGCGTTGAGAGTTCTCCTGCTACAGGAATTGCAAAAACTCCTATATCAGTAGTAGCAACTCCGGGAATCGTAAATGACTGCAAAGATTTTGTAAAAGCAGGAAAGGATGCTCCTCAAACACATGTTGTTAATTTGTATAACTACGCAGGTGTTTTTGAATTCAAGTATAATACTGAGTCACAAAAGGATAGAATAGTACTTGAATATGAAGGAAAAACTTTATTTGATACTGGTTGTGTAGGAACTAATCGTTTGAAAACAGAAAATCAAAATTATTCTGGAAATTCAAACCAATTAACTGTGCGAGTAGAACCAAACTGTGAAGGTGGAAGTGGTACTGCGTGGAACTTTAAAGTAAGTTGCCCATGATGGTGTAAATTTAAATACGATATGGTGGGTAAATGATATTTGCCCACCACACATTTATTTTTGAATAAGATTACAAAAAGAGGATTCAATGATAAACACACCACAATTAACTAATTTACAACTGGAAATTTTTCCTAGTTCCCACGCTCTGCGTCGTCTCAATAGTCAAAACCATTCCATAAAAATATCACACATAGTATTTTCCATATGAGCATAATTTCTAGCACTTGAATAACGCCAATATTTGTTGATTAACTCTGGCAATGCCAATGCAGGTACCGGCAAGCAAGGTTTGCAATCTGCTCAAGCATGTTGTCAAGCGGTAG
>DAOUSL010000438.1 GCA_030627235.1 Thioploca sp. | reverse complement strand
CAATTAGTCATAATTATATTTTACCCATGTTTCAGGCAGCCGACAAAACAATTTGGATTGGAACCATGGGCGGCGGACTCAATAAATTAAACTGGGGTATGCACATATCACATACTCTTAATTAGTTTATATTCAACAGGTTTATGTATGACCCCTTGCTCAACTAATCTTTGAAAAAGTAGTCCCCTGCTTTTTGATTTTCGTCTATTATGTCTGAAAGTATATTCATCCAAATAATAAGACAGATACTGTTCCCCAATGTAATTTTGGTGAGTTCCTAAAAGCCATCTCTTAAGCAATGATGCTATTCGATGGACATTAGGTAGTATTTCTTCTCCATCAGCTATCTTTGTTTTATCATCAATTAAGTGCAAATATCCTTTCTTTGAGATTCCATTATATCCTTTCCAGCCATCGGTTATTAGGCTGCTTCCCACTTCAATATTGTCGTTTATAAATTTCACTAATGACTTTTTTGACGCATCTGGTATCAATGCTATTCTTGCCCTACCCGTACCTTTCTCTAATATTTCGACTGCAATTACAACTAATGATTTCCCTTCTGCGCCCCTACCTCTTTTCCCTGCTCTCTTTCCGCCGACTAAGGTTTCATCAACTTCAACTCTTCCTGTTAATTTATCCCTGCCGGGAAATATCATTAATCTCCTAAATTTATGAAGCCACGTCCATGCTGTTCTATAACTACCCAGACCCAAAACTCTTTGAAGTCCAACAGCGCTTACTCCGTTTTTTTGAGCAATCATCCACCATAAAGCTCTGAATATAGTAACAAGCGGCAATTTGCTTCTATGGAAAATTGTTCCAGCAGTAATCGAAAGTTCATCTTTACAGTTCTTACAAATCATTATGCCCCTATTGTTTTGCCAGTATTCCTTATGTTGACATTTTCGGCAAAAATAACCGTTAGGAAACCTCAGCTCTTTTAAATATGCCAAACACTGTTCTTCTGTCGAAAACATTCTTTCAAATTCCATTTGATTTTTCGGGATACTCATATACCCCAAATTTATTGATTATTATAATATGTTACAAGTGCATACCCCAGTTAATTTAAAATTGTAAAAAGTATCTCTTAGCTTTATAGAAAAATCTGTCCAATAGGTTTAGACGTTAAACATTTACAACCATGATACGAATACACTTTATAAATGTTGGACACGGAGATTG
>DAOUSL010000350.1 GCA_030627235.1 Thioploca sp. | reverse complement strand
TCAAATTAATTTAATGTTAATTTATAAATGGAAGATTCCAAATGAAGAAAGTATTTAGTATTACAGAATGCTTTCCTAAGTTGAACAGAAAACAACAACTTGGGGAGGCATGGCTATTAATAGATTGGAAAGCATGTCAAGCTCATGTTGACCGTTTACAAAGAAGCATAGCAGTTGCAATGGAGTATGGGAATTACGCTAAAGTACATGAGTTTAGAAGGACTTTATACAAATCTAAGGCTTTCAATTTACTTTGTACAAGACGTGTGACCCAAGATAATCAAGGTAAGAGAACTGCAGGTGTAGATGGTATCAAATTGTTATCACCAGCCCAAAGAATGGAATTAATAGAGAATTTGAATGATGGTATAGAAAGACACTGGTCACCAGTTAGACAAGTTGAAATACTTAAGAAAAACGGTAAGATTAGGACATTAGGAATACCTACTATTAAGGACAGAATTTACCAAGCCAAATTAAAAGGTATTGTTGAGCCATGCTATGAAGTTATTGCAGAACCCAATATTTACGGGTTTCGTCCCAAAAGAAGTACCAAGGATGCAATAGGACAAATATTCAATAGTATACGTAAAAAGAATGAAGCATGGGTAATAGAAGGGGACTTGAAAGGTTTCTTCGACAATATTAAAACTGATGCAATAATTTCAAATCAAGTTATTAAGGATGATAAAGAAATTGTTGAAACGGTTAAAAACTTGGTCAAAAGTGGAGCTATGACAGTAAATAAGGAAATGATTGAAACCGATATGGGAACGCCACAAGGTGGTATTATAAGCCCATTATTAGCTAATATAGCATTTACTGGGATAGAAACATTTGTTTTAAATTGGGCTTGGGATAATAGGAAAAGGATTGGACAGAGAATGAGAAAAGATTGTCCGATTCAAGTAATAGTTTACGCCGATGATTTTGTAGTAATTGCCAAAGAAAAATGGATAGTGGAAGAACTTAAGTTAGCAATTAGTCAATGGTGTATGGACAAGATGGGAGTGGAATTAAGTAGTGAGAAAACTCGCATAACTGATATATACGATGGTTTTGATTTTCTAGGCTGTAATATTAGGAAATACAGAATCAATGAAACTAAGAGCAAGCTATTAATTAAACCGTCCAAAGACTCTATCAAGTCCATAAAGTTAAAGATAAAAGATATAATTAAATCTCACAATGGTGTATCTCAAGATATATTAATTGGGAAACTCAACCCAGTAATAAGAGGTTGGGCTAATTACCATAGTGGGAACGTAGCAAAAAAAACGTTCAATGCTATAGATAAATATATCTTTAAAAAGCTATGGAAATGGGCTTGCAAGAGACATGTTACAAAAGGCAAGGCATGGATAAATGCTAAGTATTGGCATAAAGTGGGCAATAGAAATTGGGTCTTCAAGACTAATGACTATGAATTATACACAATGTCAAGTACAAAGATTGTAAGACATATTAAAATCGTAAGCAGTCATAATATATTTGATGGTCAAGTAGAATATTGGAATAAAAGAATGTATCAGAACATGAATGGTAAGAAAACTAAGAAACAAGTTTGTGTAATCAAGCAAAAGTTTATATGCAATCATTGCGAGCAAATGTTTAAACACGAGTCCATTATTGAGCTTGACCACATTAAACCAAAAAGTTGTGGTGGTGGTGAACAAAGTACGAACTTGCAAGTGTTGCATCGTCACTGCCATGACACAAAAACTAGAACTGATGGAAGCATCAGAACGAAAGTTTAATGTTATTGAAATAAGTTAAGTAGCAACGGCTGTAAAAGGCCACTATATAGAGAGGAGCGGTATGAAGCGAAAGTTTCACGTACCGTTTTGAAGACGAGTTTGGCAGGGCGACCTGTCAAGCTTA
>DAOUSL010000244.1 GCA_030627235.1 Thioploca sp. | reverse complement strand
GCAGTGTTCAGGAAGGTCAGCATAACCGCGTTTGACAGGGTTATAGTGAATATAGGTTAAACGTTGTTGACACATTATTTCTTTGCTCATTTCTTCTGGCTGCGAACCCTCTTGCCAAAACTGATATTCACTTTCAGTTTTGTGTTTACGTTTGTAGTATGCAAAATATTTAAGTAACGTTCTCGCATTACGCTGTTTTAATAAATCAAGAATTTGCCTAGCAGTAAAAGATTTAAATTGTTGAATTCGTTTACTGTGTTGGCTCGCTGTTGAGATAAAATGTAAGTGGTTTTCTAGGACAACATACGCATGGAGCTTGAAGTCTGTGTTTTGTTGTAGCCATATAAAGCTATCAAAAAGTATGTTTACGCTTTCTTTTCGAGTAAAAACAGGTTGCCAACCTGCAACGATCAATGTGTGAAAGTAAGGGTAGGCTTCGTTTAAAATTTTATAGCGGCTACGTCCCATGAATTTAGTTTAAAAGATTAAATTAATATCCGTCAAGCAGAGCTTGAAGGTAGGCGTTCCCAAGCTGGAGCTTGGGAACGAGAAATTAAAAACCACATTCAACCATTAATGAACCAGAAGACCAGTCATGCATATCACTACGACTCCATTCTCTAACTGGTGAAGGATAATTTGTTTGAAGGGGTTCTTTCCATGTTGCATTTACTTTTGGTGCATACCTAGAATCATCTTCCCATATTCCATTATTTATAATAGCAGGTCCAATTTTTTCATAAAGTATTGTTCCACCAAAATCTTTTTGACTGTAAATTGTAACTTTTGTGCCAGTATCTATTGCTATACCATCAAAGGTATGCTCTACCGCCTTAGGAAAGGCTTGATTATTATCAGGATACAAACCAGCCCCTACATATTCACTAGCATGATCCAATATATATATTTCTGAAATACCTATATCCGAAAACTGATCAGCTAACACCAAACCTGTAAAATGTACTCTACAATCACCCTCTGGCTCAATTTTTGGTATATAAATTGAGGTATTCACAGTTTCAGAAGAAACATCATCTGTGTAAGCATCAATTTGAAAATAATATGTTGTATCGGTTAATAAATTAGGTATTTTGTACGATACTATATCTACATCATTTAAAACAACGATGCTTTCCCAATTAGTTTGATCAGTTGATTGATAAATACGATACCCTTTTACAAGATCTATAAATTGTTCAGAATCTGGGTAATTCCAAGTAAGTTCTACAATCGTGGCCCCCAAAAGTTCCGCATTAAAATTTGTAGGTGAAGCAATATTCTCTGGCACTAATTCAATATCTATTTCTCTTTCCGTTGTTCCGCCGTCATCGTCCGAAATTAAGCCAAAATCATAACTATTAATAAATTTTAATTTATTATGATATGTACCAACATCTAAGATTGATGGGTCTAATGTAACAGTAACAATATCATCAGCATTAGGACTTATTGTTCCTGATGTTTTAGATACTGAGATTACATTATCTTCAATGTATTGAATCTCCCAGTCTAAATCAGTACCCCCTGTATTGGAAAGTAGAAAAGTCTTTGTAATATTGTCTTCTGAAAATGTTGTTACTATTTCGGTTATATGATCACCTTCTAATTTTAATTTTGGCGGTGTTTTTGAGTCATCACAAATTCCACCGACTTGCCATCGAGCAAGTAACCACTCTTTATTAAAAAACTCTGTTTCAGTAACAACATTAAGCTTTTCAAATATAAATTTTCCAAATTTACTGCTATCTCCACCAATACCAGCCCATTCAAAATTACTCTTAATACCAAGGACAGCGGTATTATCATCCCCACCTAGACATGGGTCGTTTCTCCAAGTATCAAGATTTGTATCAAAATTTACCAAATCGGTCTTCATTTTCAAATAAGCACTAAAACGAACCGCAGGACCAAGGACACCGTAAATTAGTACTGATATTCTTGGTTCAATAGAACCTTGCATCTCGTATGATACTTCCGCTTTTGGTTCAAGAAAATCCCAACTAGGTTTGAATTCTCCAATAATATTTGTACCCGCCCCTTTGTTATAAACTACACCAAAGCGTATTTTCTGTTTTAGCTCAATTCCTGTATTTACCTTAGCAGTAACTTTTCCATCAAAACCAATAAAAACATCAAGAGTAGACTGTATATAGACAGGGATTGGCCCAATAAAAAAAACCATCTTTTGAAATGGAATACTTCCAAGTTTAATTTTTTTATCAAGATTAACGTCACCTCCAATAAAAAACTCTAATTTTTCTGTCGCTTTTATTTGAGGAATTATTTTGAAATATTCGAGACCTGAAAAGAATCCGTATGAAACACCAATGTCTAACTTGAGATCTATTTTTACCTCTCCATTAGCTTTTACATCAATTCCATCTTTGCTGTATAGCACAACAGGCTCTTTCTTTTTTATTCCAATACTTCCTACAGATAAAGTTCTTCTTTGCAGTCTTTCTTTTTCAGTAACACTAGAATTTCCAATTTTAATCGTAAACGTACTTTCTTTCGAATTATTTGAGCGCATAAGTTTAACACCATCAATTTTACTGAAATTAATAGTTTTATCTATGGGTGTCCTAGGTGTTAAATCTTCTAATTTATTTGAATTAGTTGAACGAGAAATTCGAGCTTGTTGTTGTGATGTTAATAATACATTAGAATCAATATCTTCATTTGTCATAACTTTTGAAAAAGTTCCCGTTCCCTGTTTTATAACTTCATCTAGTGTCGCATCAACACTTTCAAGGTTGTACTTAAAATCGCTAATTTTTGTAATTAAACTAACTTTTCTTAAAAAACCATTGTTTGTACTACCAACAACGTAGTCATCAATGACTAAATCACTCATTTTAGTAACTAACTCATCATCTCCATGATTTATAGTTACATAAACTTTACTATCACCCTCTAGACTTACGTTAGCCCTACTTAAATCAACTATATTCTTAATAATTTGTGTTTCTTTATAGCCAAATGATACTGATATTTGGTGATCAGATGATAGTGAGACTTGACATTCCGATTTATCAATAGAAACTATATCACAGCCTCCCCAGCTTAGAATTTTTGTATCTACTTTAGGTGTAGCTGTTATTGTTATGAATGCGTCATTTTTAGTATAAAATGAAAATACTTTATTATCACTAGTCTCACGGTTAGCATCATAGTTAATTTTGCCATCTTCTGAAAAGAAGTCTCCTTTACCAAAGGGGATAACTTCAATTTTAACATCACGGGTTCTTGAATCTTTTGCTGTGTAGAATGAAAGCCGATTACCAAATTTTGAATCAAGTAATAATTTTAATTTTTCAAGTTTATTATCGTGATATGTGCTAATAATAGAGTCATTTTCAGCATCCTCCTCGAATAGGGTTTGATAATTAAACTTCAAACTATTCTTATGATTTTCATCCTGTGGATTAAAAGAAATTAAATCTGTATCATTAATAACGCCATCCCCTGTAATATCTAACAAAAATAACGTCACGGCTATATCAGTTAATCTTCTCTGAATATCATTATTTGACATTTCTCTGATATTTTTTTCAATATAACGCCATGCAATATCAGAAATAGCCGTAACATTTATAGCCCCTTTTTTTATATTATTTCCTGATACAAGCCCATAAATTGTGCCATTATTAAGGGTAGGAAAATCATCAATATTACCATCGTCATTAGCATCTGTATCAACGCCTTTTGCTACACTTACAAGATAATAGTCTTTATCATTCAAGTGTTGAATATTATTAAAGAAAAAAAAGCCTTTACCATTAGTAGTCGTTGTTGCAATAGGATTGCCAAGATCAGATAACTTTAATACATTAACAGTAGAGCTAGCAAGTGGGCCTAATATTGCTCGGTTGATGAAACCCGAAGATAAGTAGCTGATATTAATTGTTAAATCATTAGTCACAACATGACGATACCGAAGGACTTTATTTATTTCTCCCATAGCAACAATTTGATCATTAATTTTAACAACCCCTTTAAAACCTACTTTCGGCTTAACCACCACATTAATAGATTCCCCTACCTCCTTTGTCAGCACATCTTGAGTAGCAACCCCCGTAGGCGAAAGCGTTACAATCGTAATCGTTTCTGCAAACACCGCGCTTGAGAAAAAATACAGGAATAGCCAAACCACCCTAAAATTTCTTATTTTCATAGCCCTACATCCTTAAAAATATAAAAAAGCTAACATTCAAAACAGCCTTCATTTTACAAATTACCTAAACCAACTCAGTCAATAATCTTGAACCCCTAACAACCCGCACAATTTCAATATTTTTATCAACAAG
>DAOUSL010000132.1 GCA_030627235.1 Thioploca sp. | reverse complement strand
GATTTTATGTAGGATGTAATGAGTTTACGAATTACATCTTTCGAGTCAACACGATTGATGCAATTCACTTCGTTCATTGCATCCTACATTTATATAACTTTAATTTAGGTAAGATTCCTAATAAAATATGGAAAGTTTGCAACGTTTCTTTGACTAGAAAGGAGATTAAGATGTTTAAGCTTTGGAATTGGAACGATCCACCGAATCAAAAGGAAATTGCTATTCATGAGGCTAAGGCTAGGATTCAAGGGAATAGAAATCCTTATTATTGATTTAAATGAAAACATGATATATTGTGTAAGTGGATGAGTTGAAAATTTTTATTTTTAGAAAATATAGTAAGATTGAAGTCTGTGAGCCATAACCATTACAGCTAGGATTGAAACACAACCGAATGGTCGGTTGCTGCCGCTAAGCGACTTTTGAAAACTTTAATGGCAGCAAAGTCTGAACAACCCCTTCCCGATTACTACATGAGACTTGGGGTAACGTTAAAAAGGTATTGCTCATGGCAAAATCAAAAATAACGAGTTCAGCAAGTTTGCATCTTAGGCTAGGTGCATTCGGTGTTTTGTTCACAACATTGTCTGTTGTTTTCACACCATATGTTGCGTTCTCGTTAGCACTGGTTGCATCGCTTGTATTATCTAAGTTGTAAGCTTAGGTGTGTATTCAGTTTGGCTGGCACACTGCCCTTTATTTTTTTGGTCAGAGTAAGAGAAAATTGGTGGATGACGTTTTACTTATCTACCCTACGAGCTAAACCTTGCTTGCTGACTTTTGGCAGAAGAAAAAAGATGTTAAATTTAAACATAGAATAAATAATATGAATAATATTTCAGAAATCTTAATGGCAATTATATCAATTCCAGTCGCTATTTTATCCATCTATTCAGTATTTAATGATATAAAAAATAATAAAGATTTTGAATCGGCAATAAAGCATTTTTATAACAAAGCAAACCCATTGTCTAAAAAAGGAGAAAATTACCTTAATTCAATTGAAATTGTTATAAACGGAACCTTTCCTTTTTTTAAGATAAATAAATGGCTTTTTATTTATCTTCATTTTACCTCGATTTCTGTAATAACAACATTATTTTTTGAACCAAATAACAAGCATCCAGAGAATCAAACATCTAATACTATTGTTGGAATGATGCTATTGGAAAAAATAAATAAAGCATTAAATATTCAAGTGTTTCTTTTATCATGTTTGTCATTTCACATTCTCTTAGTGTGTTTTTCTGTAGTTAATTTCAGTTCTTTTTTACTTGCAATAATATTAATAGGAATCTTTTCTATACACATAGATCAAAAATTAATTAACTACAGAATTCAAAAAGGTTGGTATGGTAAGAATGAATTTGAAGCTAAAGAAATAATCAATTATATTATAAGCCACAGCAATAAAGATGATTTTAATGATTCGGGGGGTTTAAAAAAAGTGATACCTCTACCTAAAATTGAAGAAAACAAAGAAAAAATATCAGAGCAAAATCATGGAGGTGTAACTACGTGAAAAACGAAATTGTAACTCAATATATTAGAAAATCAATTAATATTTTATTCGTTTCTAACCCTAGAGGTACTAGCTTAGGAGTATTAATTGGTATAGTATTCGATGGGATGATTGGTCTTTTCTCCCCTTACCTAAAAAGTATTGAAATAATTAACATAGATGCTGTAAAAATATGGCACATGATAGGGCTTGGAATCATATTTACTAACTTGCCAGAATTTCTAAAAAGAAATGAAACAGATCCTTCTATTTTAAACGCCATCAAATATATAGAAAACCAGAAAGCAAAGAAAAATATCTCTGACTGGCAAGCTAAACAAATGTATATGAATTTGCATCAAAAGGTACTCGAAAATATAACTCTTGATAAAAAGACGAATGAACAATCAGAGAAAATACAAAAAATTATAACAGAATCAGACGAGCAATCTAATAAATAGCTATATAAGAAAATTTAAAGCGGCTCGGCCAATTTATAATACAAACGTTTCTTGCTACTCGGTTTATTCGGTTTATAGAGTTTGTAGTTTTAGTTCAATCAGCTTCAAATTAACCTGCCTAGCACTTCTTAACTCGTAACTCGTAAGGTGTATAAGCGAAGCGTCATACACCATATTCTAACTTAATCTTGGAGGTCGACCTATCGGCGGCTCAAGAATGGTGTTATCCTGCTGAGACGTTTCACCCTTGCTACGCTTCTCCAAGTCGCTACGGTCGGGTTGTTACACTCAGGATAACCAGTCGTTGAAGCGGACACTTTACTTCCTTGGTGCGACACGTTTGTTTAGGAACTCGGTAACTCATAACCCGCAATGTAAGATGTGGTGAGGAACCGCATCAATCAAGTTTCTACACAATTATTGATCCAATTCCCTTCGTTCATTACATCAAGACTATATTTAACAATATCTAATTGTTACATGATTCCCAAGGCGAATACAATAAATCCAAACCCTTGTATGAAAGAGCTATTAAAATTGCAAATAAGTTCTTTGATGCTAATCACCCCACTGTTCGTCAAGTTACAAAAAACTACAACCGCTTACTTTCCAAAATGAACAACCAATAACCCCCAAGCCATATTTGTATCATTATCTTTTTTGAACAAGATTACACAAGATTTAAGGATAAACAGGATTCAAACAAAAAATCGCATCAATGATAACTCATGCCCATCTATTAAATCTTGCATAATCCTGTTCAAAAACCACTAAATTTACCAGCAAATTATTCCCAAACTTAATTAATGTATCCATAATCCCAGCTAATTTAAAACCATTATTTGCAGTGCTGTTAGAAATATTTTCTTAAAATTTTAAGTAATAAAATCCAATATTTATCAAACTAAAGTTTGAACTCCTATTCCATAATTAGACATTTTCTTCACTTCTTGTTAAAATCAATAACCAACTAATTCTAATACTAAATTTAAACATTAGGAAAATATTATGAAAGAACAATATCTTATCAAGAAAGAACCATTTTATCAATTGACTGGTAATGAAGTTGCTTTATATGAAGCTGCTTATAAATGCCGTTTACCAGTAATGTTGAAAGGACCAACTGGATGTGGTAAAACTCGATTTGTGGAATACATGGCGTGGAAATTACAGAAACCATTGATTAGTGTGGCTTGTAATGAAGATATGACCGCTTCTGATTTAGTCGGTCGTTTTCTATTGGATAAAGATGGTACTACTTGGCAGGATGGACCGTTGACTATAGCTAGTCGGATTGGAGCAATCTGTTATTTAGATGAAATAGTGGAAGCTAGACAAGATACCACCGTAGTAATTCATCCATTAACTGACCATCGTCGAGTATTGCCATTAGATAAAAAAGGTGAATTGATTGAAGCACATCCAGATTTTCAATTGGTAATCTCTTATAATCCTGGCTATCAAAGTTTGATGAAAGACCTAAAACAATCCACTAAACAAAGATTTACTGGGCTTGATTTTGACTATCCAAATGAAGCAACTGAAACCAACATTGTTAGTAAAGAAAGTGGTTTAAATTCTGATTCTAGCAATAAATTAGTTCAAGTTGCCGAAAAAGCTCGTAATCTTAAAGGACATGGTTTAGATGAAGGTATTTCTACTCGGTTATTGGTCTATGCAGGTAGTTTAATGCAAGCTGGAATTGAGCCAATAGAAGCTTGTAAAATGGCATTAGTACGACCAATTACTGATGATCCTGATATTCGAGCTACTCTTAATAATGCAGTTACAATGATTTTTGGATAAAGTCATGGAAATAGATTCCGCATTATATCGAGAACAGTTACGCTGTAGCGTCAGCAACATTGATGACATCTTCGATGAATGTATCTGTGAAGCCCAAGCAGTTATGACTCCACAGGGTATCGCAACTTGGTTAGACGCTGCTAGCAGAGTATGTGCATTAGGACGAGGCAAAGAACTGGTATTGATATTATTGGAAGAAATGCCAGAAATAGTGCGTTTAACCGATGAAAGCATCATTGAAGATGTAACTGATATGTCCGAAACCCTTTCTTCGCTATTACAAGGGCCTGCTATTAACCCGTTTTTAACCACTTTACCAGCAGTAGCACGGCGTTTAGATGATGCCGAATTATTGCGAGAATGGTTGAAAATGGTTACTAGTATGGCTGAAGAAGCTAAAGAAGGTTTAATTCCATTATTAGGCAAAGTTGTTTATTTATTAAATCAGCTTAGTATTGGTGGGTTAAAAAACTGGATTGAGTATGGGATTAAGGCGTATAAAGAACAGCCATATCGACAGGGAGATTTTTTCAGCCTCCAAACCGCAGATGCTCATGCTTCTTTACAGCGAGAACGGCATGGTACGCTTTATATTGATCATGAACGGCAACTTAGGTTATATCTGCGAGCTTTCTGGGAACTAGAAATTGATTTCAGACCTTATTCCCTAGCTTTTGATACCATCCGTAAACCTCAACCACATTTAGATAAATTAGGGTTTCATCTACCTGATGTGTATGATGATTTAGATGGTGTCAGTGGTATAGAACGTTATCGAGCTATGACAGCTCATATGGTAGCTCATAAACTTTGGTCACAGCCTTTTTTAGCAGATAACTTCAGTAGTTTCCAACATTTAACGATAGAAACTTTTGAAGATGCCAGAGTTGAAGGCATATTGATGAAGAACTATCCTGGTTTGCGTAAATTATGGTTAGCTCTCCATCCATTACCCAAAGAAGGAGAATGTACTGAAGAATATGCTTGTATTCGACATGAGTTAACCATGTTGTCCCGAGCTTTATTAGATGAAAATCATCCTTATACAAACCATAATTTATTAGATTTTGTGGAACAATTTAAGGCTCGGATGGCTATTGATCCATATGATAATAAAATCAGTATAGATTTAGGAGTTAAATATCTAACTAAGATTTATAATCATAATTTCCGTAAGCCTAACGTATGGTTTAAAGATACTGAAGTTACCTATCGTGATGATAATCGCTATCTATGGATGTTCTTGGAAGCTACTGATGATGAAGATGATTTTCACTCCGATCATGGAGCAGAAAATATGGAATCTGATGATCAAGATGTTCTGCCTCCACAACATTATCAGGAATGGGATTATCAAGTACAAAACTATCGTCCTGATTGGGCAACGGTTTATGAAGGTATCCAAAGTTCCGGTGATCCTAATTTAATTGATAAATTACTTGAAAAAAATCAGTTATTAACCAAACGGTTAAAGAAAGTAATTGATTTGCTTAAACCGCAACAACGGAAACGAGTTCGTTATCAAGAAGAAGGTGACGAATTAGATTTAGATGTGCTGATTCGCTCAATGATCGAATATCGGGCTGGTACTATTCCTGATAGTCGGATTTATCAGAGTCATGTTAAAGATGGCCGAGATATTTCTGTGTTACTACTGTTGGATTTATCAGAATCTATCAATGAAAAGTCAGATGGTAGTGACACCACTATTTTGCAGTTGAGCCAAGAAGCAGTATCTATGTTAGCTTGGGCGGTGGAAGCTCTAGGTGATCCATTTGCTATTGCTGGCTTTTGTTCTAATACTCGACATGGAGTACGGTATTCCCATTTTAAGGGTTTTAATGAAAGTTGGGACACGGAAGTTAAAAGTCGATTGGCAGCGATGGAAGCTAATTATTCTACTAGAATGGGTGCGGCTTTACGACATGCTGGACGCTATCTTGAACCACGTAAAGAGGAAAAAAAATTACTGTTGGTACTTACTGATGGTGAACCTTCGGATATTGATGTACAGGATGAGAAGTATTTGAAGGATGATACTCATATGGCGGTCAGTGAGTTGGAACGTAAAGGTATCACAACTTATTGTATTACTTTAGATAAAAATGCTGATGAATATGTTGGTGATATTTTCGGAGCTAATCGGTATGCAGTTATTGATAAGGTTGAACAGTTGCCAGAGAAATTGCCAAAATTATTTATGGCATTGACTAGGTAAGTAGATTATTATCTTTAATATTTTCGTTAAGATAATTATTAAGTAGGGTGGGTAACTTTGTTGCCCACTAAAATTGTAAATTACCATTCATATGTACTAGCTAGCCAATTTTTTCATACTTGACGCTGGTGCGTCACGAATGCATTCCCAACGAAACCGTTGGGAACGAGATAATTCAATCCGATTGGAATTTCTATACAAATCACTACGTGCATTATCCAATGCCTCGCCAATACCCTTACCACATGTCAAATGCCCATAAAATGATGAAAATAATATCCGAGTCGCATTAACATGTACCAAATGCGTCATAGCAATAACACTCGCTACCCCAGAATTAATCAATTGCACCGCCACCGTACCCATCGGCTCTTCACTATCTCCAATTTTCGCCGACTGACACGCAGACAAAATAACCAAAGGAATTTTAGCTGCTCCCAAAATAAAACCAAGTCTTTCCGCAGAAATTTTCTGTACATTCTAATTAATAGCATTTGGAAAAAGTAAATATCCCATTGATTTTTCTGCATCAAAATAACCATGTCCATCAAAATGCAGAATGTCGATAGGTGGTTTGGTTTTATCATCCAAACGCATATGCAAATTATCTAACGTAGCTGGCCGTAAAAACTCCACCTCAATAACCGATTGCTCCACAGCATCTAAAACTGCTATTGGATCGATACGTGGATCAAGAAAACCAGCTCCATTTGGACGGCTGACAATAAACAGTAAATGTAATTTTTCTTTGGTTTCTAAATGCCCAACATCCAAATTAGCTAAACGACGACGAATCGAAATACGTGGCTGTTGATGAAATAAATATTCATTTTCAAATCGCAATAACTCCCACGGTAATGCTAAAATTGCTGGATGGTTTGCACTTATCGTTAACAAACTACCCACTTTAGCTTGACGATGAAATTGTTGCAATAGTTCAACTGTTTTCTCATCATAAAACACTGCTGTTAATAAACTGTTTCCCAATACTGACAATCGTGCAGCAATTTTAGCTCCTCGTTTGTCGTCAACATTTGTAGTGTATAGATGAGCGTATACTTCCAAATACCAGCGAATATCTTTCTGGTCTTCCTCAGTAACCGGAGATTGAAATTCTAACAACTCTGAAGAATGACTATCAAAATGAATAATTACTTGATTTTTAGTGGGAAATCCTAGGTTGAGTTCTTTAGGCATGATAGTTTCCTTGAAAACAACAGACCTAACAAGTTTCCAAAACCTGTCAGGTCTAAAAAATTGGTCTTATTTGCAATACTTCTTAGCAAATGGTGTTAAGCCAATGTGAATCACAAAGACTGTAACAGCAACTGTTAATACTTGCAACGCAATTCCAGCAAAACCCATTACCATTAAAACAGCAGCAAATCTTTCCAAAATCACTACTTTATCAGCATCACCAAATAAATCATATTTCTTGCGTAAATCACTATCAGTATCGCAGATAACTTCTTTTGCCTTGTCAGCAAACTCCTGTAAAAAAAGATTAGCTTCTTACTGGTATTATCCTCAATGTCTTTACGTTGTATAGGTGGCATATCATCATCTATACTAAATAATTTAGTATCATCACCCTTTTTGCTTGCATCAGACGAATATTTACTTAAATCACGTAATTGCTCATCTACTTTAGATGCAAGAGCTGTAAGTTCTTCAGTTGTAAAAATATTATTATAACTTTATCTTGAAAGCCAACCTATCAGCGGTTCAAAAATATCATTATCAGTCTTAGATTTTTATCCTGTACTTAGAAAACTTAAATCCAATCCAATAAATCTAATGATTGTTGTAAAATACCATCTGCTCCCCATTGTTCTGGGATATCAGTAGTTGAAAGATAACCATACGCTGCCACTAAAGTTTGCATTCCAGCTCTTTTTCCAGCTTCAATATCACGTTCAGCATCCCCCACATAAATACATTTTTTTGGAATAGTATCTAATAATTTGCAAGCATATAACAACGGTGCCGGATGCGGTTTACTTTGTGATAGAGTATCACCACTTACATTACAGGCACTACGATTAGTTAATTCCAATTTTTGCAATAAAGGATCAGTTAACCAAGCTGGTTTATTAGTTACAATTCCCCATTTTAAACCCTTATTCTCTAAACTAGTTAAAACTGTTTCCATGTTAGGGAAAAAACCAGATTTATCAGCAATATGAGAAGAATAAATAGCTAAAAACCGTTTGTGAATTATATCTATTTCTGGCTCATCATCTGAAAAATTAAAACCTTGTCTAATCATGGTTTTGCCACCATGTGAAACCCAAGGCCGAATTTGTTCAAATGGTAATGGCTCTCTTTGTTGTTCAATTAATACTTGATTCAATGCGAAAGCTAAATCTGGAGCAGTATCCAACAAAGTTCCATCTAAATCAAAGAGTATGGTATTTATATTCATTTAGTGCTGTGAATAAGATAGTTAACAGAAACATCTTTGCCTAAAGAATACTGTTTGCTAATGGGATTATACGTCATTCCAGTAATATCGTTTACTTCACCACCAGCATCTACTATCCAATTTACTAGTTCAGCCGGACGAATAAATTTAGCATGGTCGTGAGTTCCTCTAGGTAACAATCGCAAAATATATTCAGCTCCAATAATAGCAAATAAATATGATTTAGGATTACGATTAATAGTAGAAAAAAATGCTTGGCCACCTGGTTTCAGTAATTTATAACAAGCTGTAATAACTGAAGCTGGGTCTGGGACATGTTCTAACATTTCCATACAAGTTATGATATCAAAACTATTGGGAGATTCCGTTGCTAATTGCTCTACTGTAATTTGTTGATAATCAACTTTTAATCCAACTTCATGTAGATGTAATTTTGCTACACTGAGAGGTGTTTCACTCATATCGATTCCAACTACTTCAGCTTCAGCTTTAGCCATACTTTCAGCTAGAATCCCGCCACCACAGCCTACATCCAATATTTTTTTATTAGCTAAACTTTCCGCATACTGTTCAATATAACCTAGACGTAATGGATTAATATCATGTAAAGGTTTAAATTCACTGTCAGGGTCCCACCAACGGGAAGCTAAAACACTAAATTTATCTAATTCTTGTTGATCAACATTGGCTTTCATGGAATGTCCTTGTCTTAAGGTTATGTATTATCACAGATTAAGAATATAATATGCAATATTATGGAATTGAAATCTAATTTTAGGGGATTTTATAAAATAAATCTATTGTTTCTGAATTCTTGGTGGATATGCCAAAGCAAAATCTTCATATTCAATCGTTAAGTTGGGATTGTAATAAGGATCATTGGCTAAAGTTTCTTTCCACTTAGATTGCATGTAATTTAACTCATGACGTAATCGCAAATATTTCTTTAGCGTATTATCTGAGCCACGACTAGCAGATTCAAGGTGATATAATTCGGCATAAGGAGTCCATAAAATTCGATAGCCTGATTTACCAATTCGTAGACATAAATCCACATCATTAAATGCTACTTTGAGGTGCTTTTCATTTAATCCACCAACCTCGTTAAATATCTTACGTTGCATTATAAGACAAGCTGCTGTTACCGCAGAATAATTCTGGATTAAAAATGGTCGCCAATGATAGCCTGGAGCTTCTCTAGCTAAAAATTTAAAATTATGACCAGCCATCCCACCTAAACCAACGATAACTCCAGCATGTTGAATGGTATCATTGGCATAGTAAAGTTTAGCGCCCACTGCTCCAATTTCTGATCGTAACGCATGGCTAACCATTTCTGTTAACCATCCCGAATTTATAACTTCCAAATCATTGTTTATTAAACCAATAACTTCTCCATTTGCATGGGAAACTCCAATATTATTTAGCTGAGAATAATTAAAAGGAGCTTTATGCTGAATAACAGTTACTCGTTTATCTTGTTTTATTTTATTAAAGTATTCTAATGTTTTTGTTTCCTCACTACCATTATCCATGATAATAATTTCAATATTTTTATAGTCTGTCTGTTGCAAAATTCCAGTTACTGTACCACGTAATAGTTTTAATTTATCACGAGTTGGAATAATCAAACTTACTAGCGGATGTTTTTGGGGCAACGGATAAATAACTCTAGTATGTCCACCAACAGCTTTTTCAATTTTAACCTGCTGTTGTAACCGCTGAAAATGTTCTTGTAATATTTGACAATTATTAGCAACAATTCTTGCTTTCTTTTCATGGAATAAAATCTGTGGAATGTGTAAAATTGTTTGGCTATTAATTCGTTCAATAAAACGTAAAGTTAAGTCATAAGAATTTTTAAAATTGGCAATTTCATTTATTATTGAGCGTCGATATACTGCTAAATTGTTGATAAAATTTTGAGAATAAAATAAGTCTGGATTCCAATCTGGTTTAAAATAAGGATCGTAACGTTTTCCATTGTTATCCAGTTTATCTTCATCAGTATATACCAGATTAACTTCAGGATTTTTATTAATAAATTCAACTATTTTATATAAAGCATGACTTGGTAACTGATCTTCAGAATCAAGAATAATAACAAAATCACCAGTTGCAATAGTTGCTGCTGTGATTAAATTCCCATCTATATTCTTAATACGTTTATCTACAAGCAAATTTTCTGATAATTCTTCTGCTTCAATGACCAATAATTCCCAATTAGGATAAATCTGTTTAACTATTGAATTAATACCATTTCCATCACCAGTTATTAATATTGAAATAGTAGGATTATATGGTAATTTAGTAGATAAATCAGCTGAATTAATAGTGTCAAATTGCTTGATCCATAAAGCATATTCTCTGGTATCATGCCAAGGAATATAAGGTTGCAATTTTGATTGTTGCCGAGTTTGAAAATAGTTAATTTTCCAAGTTTCAAAACTGCCTAAAGTTTTATTTATATGATCTCTAGCGGTTATTCCACCAGATCGTCCTAACAATTTCAAAATTATTTGAGCAATAACATTACCAATTTGCCACGTAACAGAATGGTAAATAGCTAAAACATCTTGTTGCAAACTTTGCGTCCATTGGATTAATTTATTAACATCTTGAGTACGTTCATTAAGTTTTTGTTGCAAATCAGTAACTTCTGTTTTTAGTTTGGTAATTTCAGCTTTTGCTATAGATAGCTGTTCTTGATAATTATTCAATTTATTATGTTATGTATTAAGTTTAATAGATATTTTAACATCTACTTATATTGCTGTAGTTTATTCAATTGAAAAAAATTATATAATCTGAGTTTGAGAACGATATTTAATATATTATACCATTATTAATGGGACAAGTTCGTAGTTTTTATATATTGTATTTTTTACAAACTATTGATAATATTGAATTTTTATTTGGATTATCGGAGGTATTTATGGCTTGTTCATTAGCTTTAGACAAATAACGTGAAGGTTGATAGTCATGGGGAGTTTGAGGACTACCAATCAATTTCTGAACTGTAAAGCTACTACCACGCATACTACATGGTTTTTTCATTAAATTGCTTGCTTCCACAACATCGTCTGATAATACAACTAAAAAACCTTCCATACTAATATCAGGAGATTCTATCTTAATCTTGCCATCTAAACCTAATTCTGAGGAAGCACTTATTAAACTATTTGGAGAAGCAATCAATTGGTCAGTTTTGATATTAATATTACCACCATTTCCTGCATCGGCTTGGGCTTTAATTTCCCCATTATTTAACACTAAAAAAGTTGGATTATAAATAGTAATATTGCCTCCATTTTCATTACCACCTTTTACACTAGTAGTAATTTGACCATCTTGTAGATATGCCAAATTTGTAGTAGTTATTTCAATATTCCCGCCCCCAGAATTTGCTGCTGAAGTACCGATTTCACCTTCATTAATTAAATTAATTATATCAGCATTTATTATTATATCTCCGGCATTACCACCAATTTCATCATCAACTAACGAGCTACTTGAGATACCACTAGGAAAATACCGTCCCCAAAAATCACTAAATGCTTTACCATCAGCTGTTAATTTATTTGTCTTAACTTTTATAAAGCCAGAATTCCCTAGTCCTGCAGAAACAGTGCTAATCTGTCCTCCATCAGAAAAATTTATTTCTCCAGCTTCAACATTAATGGTTCCACCATCACCAGTATTATAGGTAGGATCAATTACGATTAAAG
>DAOUSL010000340.1 GCA_030627235.1 Thioploca sp. | reverse complement strand
TCAGAAAATTGTGATAATGATAAATTAACTATGTAAAATACAATGTTTTTTCGATATTTTGTAAGTATTTGAATTTAAAGAATAAAAAATATAGAGCAAAAAACATTGTATTTTATTCATTTTTCTTTAAAACTTGAATTAAAATAAATTGTTTGTTACTATGATTGACAGTTATCCATCGTATAGATGGCTTAGAAACACCATTGCCCTGCATTTAGATCATCTGTTATGTTATCCATCGTATAGATGGCTTAGAAAAATAAAACTAAAGAAACGATTAACGTTATAAAGTTATCCATCGTATAGATGGCTTAGAAAAAAAAGCCCGTATCCATTACGGACACAGGTATGTTATCCATCGTATAGATGGCTTAGAAAAGATATTAGCTATACTCAATATTATTTGTAGCGTTATCCATCGTATAGATGGCTTAGAAAAATACGGAGATAAGAATCCTGCTGTCATCACGGTTATCCATCGTATAGATGGCTTAGAAAAAATAGAGCATTTACCTTGGCTTGCTTGGGCTGTTATCCATCGTATAGATGGCTTAGAAATACAATATATACTGTAGCAATACCGTTGCTATGTTATCCATCGTATAGATGGCTTAGAAACAAGGACCAGTTCCACGCCAAGGGCCACCAGTGTTATCCATCGTATAGATGGCTTAGAAACTAAGTTGCTTCCTGTCTGAGAACCATATGCTGTTATCCATCGTATAGATGGCTTAGAAATTATATTGCGAATGGGTCAACTACATCAACGAGTTATCCATCGTATAGATGGCTTAGAAAACAAGGATTCTTTCTTATGTGGAGCAAAATAAGTTATCCATCGTATAGATGGCTTAGAAAGAATAACTACCATTAAAAATTCCTAACATTGAGTTATCCACCAACTAGGTGGCTTAAAGTCTTTTTGCCAGATTTGATGACATTCCATCACCTGCTATCAAAATTACATCTTTAGGGATTTATTAGATATACTGTATGTTACTTAATCGAGAAGTGCTATAAGCTTTTGAACAAGATTTAACGGATTAAAGGATAGACAGGATAAAGACAATAAGCTTGTGAATTTATCCTGAAAATCCTATAATCCTGAAAATCCTGATTCAGACAATAATTGCACAAACTTTCTGATTAGCAGTATTTACCAAACTCAACAATTCCGCATTAGAATATTGTATTCCAGTTGCTAAATTCTTACTCAAAGCAGATAGATAACTCTGCAAATCTTCTAAACTACTAGGGTTAGCAGGACAAGCCAGATTATTTAGTCGGAAACCATGCCAACAAGCCACGCCATTAGGAGGACACTTACTTTTATTATAACCATGTTTCCGTAATTGCATTCCTACCCATTGAATGGTTCTAGCCTCACATTTGTTATGCAAACACCAACCTTGATAAACCAAATAAATATCTCTAGCTCTTTCCTTATTGGTTGAATCAGGAATAAAACAATCTCCAATAAAATTTTCAAAATCAATCTGCTCAACTTTATTTTTCAATGGTTGTTTGGGAAGAGAATATTGACCTGTTTTACGGATACTTGGAAGGACTTCACTGGTTACCCATTTACGGAATTTTTTAGCTTGAGGTTTATTACTTCTAATAACTAAAATATAAAAACCAGATTCGTTAACGCACAGTATATCTTGTTCTCCACCAAGGGTATAAACTTTCTTTAGACCCTTTTCATCATCATCCACAATTTTACAAGCCACCGAAACATTAGAATGTTGTAATACATTACAAACATCTTTAGCCACAAACCAAAGGCCACCTTTTTCATCAACCATAGTCCTAATAAGTTGATTAGATTCAAACTCAAAAGATAGCATTTTACCTGGTTCTTCAGTTTGAAAATCCTGCTTTTTAGCCTCTTTAACTGCAATCTGGAATTTTACCTTGAACCATTCACCTTGTTGTCGATATTCAGTAAAATGTTTGTGTAAATAACGTTCAATTTTATGGGCATTTA
>DAOUSL010000323.1 GCA_030627235.1 Thioploca sp. | reverse complement strand
GAGGTAATGGTTTTGTAAAATCATAATTTTCTGGGATGGGTACTACTCCACCGAACACTACCTCATGACCTGTTTTCTTCAATACTGCTTTGAATGCAGAAGTCCAGCCAAGTTCTTTAAATTTATATAGTTCTCCGTTAACTGAGATTATATTAGTCCTCTTTTGTGGATCTTTACTGCCATTTCCTGTTTGTGTGGATATATTATCAGGTGCAATATTTGACCAATCTTTTAAGAAAACTGTCTTACCATTATGTTCTTTAGGCACAGGCGACAATCCATAATGTCTTAACTTATGCACTTTTAAGTTTGTGTTAGGGTAATGAGGTTGTGTTATCTCTTTATAAATTTCTACAGTTTTAGATAAATAATAATCATAGTCCATATCTATAGGGAATTCAATAGGTAAATCCAAGCATAGTTTTGCATTTTCGCTGGTAGCTACTTTACCTCCATTCTTTATGCTTCGCAAACACAAAGGTTCTTCCCTTTCATAATATTCATGTTCTGTTTGTATTACACCATCATCATAATCATGGTACTTAGCTATTTTTTCAACGAAACTCTTCTTACCTGAATATGGTTCTGTAACTTTATATTTAACATATTTTATTTTCTCAGTCTCTTTTTCAGAGGTATAATACCACCTTAAACTAGACCCTACCTCTTCACCTTTATATGTTGCCCCTCCTGTGGCTTTTTTTAACACAAGGAAATCAAATAATTTGGTAGACTCGCGAATGGTATCAATAAAAGCAACACCATTAACCTCCCAGTTATCTATTGCTTTTATACAGATGTTACAGTTAGCATTATGTGATATTGCAGTTTCAGCAAGTAGTAATCCCTTATGTTTTATTTCTCCATTTGTTTGATACCCAATATATGAGTTTACGTTTTTCTGGAGTATCTTCTGGTAATAGGTGTATTCTAATCCAAAATCAAACATCCCATTCTTAACAGGAATTAAACCCACGCCCATTTCGTATACAATTCTATCCAACACCTCAATCTTTTCGTTAGCTACTAAAAACGTAGCACCATCAGTGTTTGCAGAGGTTACAATAATCCCTTCTTTAGAACACTTTTCAAGTAACATCAATAGCGTAAGCTGTCCAGAAACAGTAACATGAAGCGTTGATATAGGGTCGTACATAAGGCTATGAGGAGCTGATAACAAGCCGTATAAACTGTTTAGAATTAGCTTTACGCCATTGGATTCTCTTTTCAACCCTGCTTTTTTATACCCTCCTCGCTTTTTAATCAGACCATTATATAAAGTTAAAAATGCGTTAGCGTCAAAATGTTTTGATATAAAACCACCTTGAATCATTAGGCATGGATAAAATGAATTAAAATCTACGTCAATAAGTTGTTGGTTTTCTGTAGGTTCGACTTTACAATTAGTTTGAACGGAGTGTAACCCTCCAACCCCAATATCCATTCGTAAGCCATCAATATTAATTTCTGGAGTTTTGGGTAATTGTAAGTATCCTGTTTTACTAATTTCAAATTCTGTTTTTGTAAACCATGTAACTAGATCCTGTAATTGTTTTGTTTCAAAGTTAACCCATGAAGGCACATTGTATTTAACCTTTTCACCACCTTCATAGTGGGTTATTCCTTTTTTAATTGTACTTTTTGAAATACCCTGTTCGTTACAGTATAAATCCAAAAGCACATATTCTGCCAAAGAAGCCCCTCCACGGGAAACAAGTTGTTTGCGCATATTGTATTGATCCTCAAGAGTAACACGCATTAAAATGTCCTCTTTTAGATAATTATATACGATTTCTGTGGCTGCAATATCATCATAACAGTATGCTTTTATCTCCTGCTTTTGCACATCGGTTAGTATCGTATCAGGCTTTATGGGCAGCTCTTTTAACTTAGCAGAGTTAAGTCTTGCCGCTGCAATCTTTAAAGAACAGAACCCTGTGGTAAGTTTCATTAGGTCTATTGTATTTCGCCAGCGAGTTTCATCGCCATGATACTTTAAGGTTTGATCTTGTCTAACATTAAACGCTGGGGTTTTATCAACAATTATTTTCTTGGTTATTTCATTTGCGCTTTTTAATATTGACTTAGGATCTCCTTGCTCTATTAAGTCTAATGTTTTCTGTAATATTAAGTCGTCAAAACCACGATTGTTATAACCTACAAGAACCCTGTTTGAAACGTAACTCTTTAACCCTTTTGGGCTTTCAAAAGTAGTTATCTTATTTGTTGCCATATCTTT
>DAOUSL010000164.1 GCA_030627235.1 Thioploca sp. | reverse complement strand
TAATTCACCATCAATAGCACAAGAACCTTCATAATCTAATTCTGAATGAGTTACACAAGCACGGTGAAGTTTGGTTTTTAATAGAGTACATTGCATAAAATATCCTATAATATTGAAAATGAACTATAATACCATAATAATAATTCATTAGCATAATTTCACAGTTCCATAGGTTTCACCTATGGCTATTTATTGTTTAACCCTGTTGGGGTTCAACCTCGAAGAGGTTAAATGTGAATAGCCACCGATGAAATCGGTGGAACTTGCCCACCAGTATTATTAAATATTTAAAGATATTTGTTTTATATCGTGAAATTGTGTGCAATGGTAAATCAGTTACTCTCCCTATTCTGCTTTGCATCTCGCAACGATAGTGCGTTGATGACTGCATTCCCCCAACGAAGCCGTTGGGAATGAGTAAAATGATAATATCATGCACCACATGGATGGATTTGGTGTATTACGCTTCATTTATATATTACTTTACGAGTTAACGCCATGTTCACCAGCACAAAGCGTTCGGTCAAGTGAATGTTTTATGTTCAAAGTTTGTCAAATATTGAACCATTCGATGGTGTAAAGATTTTGTGATATAGTTTTGTTGCATAATCATCTGTTGTACCAGCCAAGTAGTCGCAAATTATCCTTACATTCTCATTTTGATCGTTGTATTTTTTAAAATATTTCTTTGGGAGTAGTCTTGATGGGTTTGCTGAAATTGCTTCAAACAATTTAACGATCATTTGTTGGCCTTTGTACTCCAATGTTTGCACTTCTGGCGTTTTTATAACATTTGCAAATACAAATTCTTGCAGAATATCAAGCTCTTCTCTTGCAATGGCTGTCAATTTTGCCTGATAATCAAGTAAATCATGGGTAAATATTTCTTGTTTCTCCACCCTAGAGTTAATAATAAAGTAGTGGACTAGTTTGCTTATTGCAGATTTTCTGGTTCTATTTGTACCTGAAAAAAGCAGCTCTGTGTAATTATCAATACTTGATGCTAACGGGTATTTTTTCAAGTTATCAACAAGTTTGGAAACTACCTTTTTTTTCCACATTGATTCTGAGACTAATCCTAGTGCAATGGAATCCTCCAGATCATGAATTCCGTAGGCAACATCATCAGCCAAATCCATAATACTACAATCAAATGATTTATAAATTGGTTTGTGATGCTTTTTAGGATATTCTTTAAAAGAATTCATGAACAGTTCACGATCATTTGTAAATGGTTCCAAAATCCAATCCACATTTTTTTTATCACAATCAAACAGACACTTGGGGGGAACATATGAATCAAGGTTTAATCCATTACCTTCATGATATAATTCCTTTTTAACAAGAGATGAGTAGTAGCCTGGATATTTAATTAGACCTAGCAAAACACGCCTTGTTAGATTTAATCCATCTTCGTCAGAATACTCCCCAAGTTTTGTGCAAATTCTAATGGTTTGTGCGTTTCCCTCGAATCCACCATTTTCTTTCATCGAAAAATTTAATGCTACTTCACCACCATGCCCAAATGGTGGATGACCTATGTCATGTGCGAGTCCGATAGATTCGATTAAATTTTGGTCAGGTATTAAATTTAGAATTTTATCATCATCTGAATATTTATCTTTTAAAAATTCGGCGACACCACCACAAATTTGGGCAACTTCAAGTGAATGAGTCAATCTTGTTCTATAAAAATCACTCTCACCTAAACCAAGTACCTGTGTTTTACCTTGTAATCGCCTGAAAAACGCCGAATGAATAATTCTTGCTCGATCACGTGAGTATTCGTCCCTGTTAAATTTACCTACAGGTGCTTTCTCAAATCTTTCTGTCCACATTATTTAACTCTTTCGATTATTTTTAAGGAAACCTAACATACTCTCTTTTCCCGCCGAAGGTTGGCGAACAAGGTTTAGTTAGAATATATTGTACTAATTTCTAATTTAAATCAACTATCTTAATAATAAGGATTCCAATAAACTCTTTCCTTATAAATATCTACAAAATAATACATTTATTAATAAAATTTTGCATTATGCGATCACCATATTCAGTTGCAAATGATTCTGGGTGAAATTGTAGTCCATAAATTGGATATTCCTTATGTTCCAAAGCCATTAATTCTAATCCATTACATTCTTGGGATTTACTTGCATGTGTGTAAGCGGTTAATTCCAAACATTCTGGTATTTCTTGTTCTAAATCAGCCATAATTGAATGGTATCTCATAACATAAGCACCATCTGGAATATCATTTAAAATCAGACCATTATTATCAATCTTTAATTTACTAACCTTTCCATGCATTGGTAGATTAGATATTTTAAGCTTACCACCAAAACAATTATAAATTCCTTGAAAACCAAGACATATTCCTAAAATAGGTAATCCTTGAGTTCCAAAATTTAAAATAACTTGATTATTAAAACCAAAATAGTTTTTATCTTCTGCTGAACCTGGGCCTGGGCTAATTACTACACCAGCGTATTTACCAGATTCTAACTCCTTGATAAAAGGATCATCATTTCTTTTAATAGTGAGAGTTACGTTAGGAATAGCTAATAATAAATGTTGCAAATTATACGTAAAAGAATCGTAATTATCAATTAATAGTATATGTATATTGTTAACCATTATATTCCCCCTAATTCTTCTAATGTTTGTTTCATTGCAGCTAATTTATGAGTAACTTCAGCATATTCTTTTTCTGGAATTGAATCATACACTACTCCAGCCGAAGTTTGAGCATAGCATTTATCACCAACACAAAATATGCTACGAATTGGTAAACAGAAATCACAATCTCCACTGAAACTAAAACGCCCTACTGCTCCTCCATAAGGCCCTCGAGGGGTACTTTCATTTTCATCAATGATTTTAATAGTTTCAATCTTAGGAGCCCCGGTCACAACCCCACCTGGTAATATCGTGGCCAATACATCAAAAGCATCTTTATTATTATCTAAAAATCCAACTACATCAGAGACAATATGTTGGACATGACTAAATTTAATTATATACATCAAATCGGATATTTTTACTGTACTTGGTCGGCAAATTTTGGCAATATCATTTCGATGTAAATCCACCAACATATTATGTTCAGCGATCTCTTTTGGATCACTAAGTAATTTACGGGCTAGTTGGACATCTTCATCATAATTTTTACTACGCACAGTAGTCCCAGCAGTAGGAGTTGTAAGTACCATGTTCTGTTTACAACTGATCAATATTTCTGGACTAGCGCCTAATAATTCTTCTTCACCAAATTTTAGATAAAACATATATGGACTAGGATTAATCTGCCGTAATTTATTATAAATAGCTAATTTATCTCCTTTTATCTCATAATAGGATTTAAACCCAACTTCAGCTTGAAAAGAATATCCTTGTCTAATTTTTTCTTTAGTTTTTTCTACCGATTTAATAAATTCTTCTTTGGTTACGCTATGTCCAGTAAATTTAACGGATTCTAATTCTGTTGGTATATCATAGTCATCTAAGTTTTTTAATATTGATTTAACTATTTCAGAACGATCTTTATAAAAATAATAGTAGGTTAAAGTTCCAGTGGTCGTATCGTACAATAAACCATCAGTATAGAGACCAAATTTAAAGGTGCTAAAATCTGCATGTTCGGCTAGATTGAGGCTAGGCTCAAAATAATTAACTGCTTCATGGCAAGCATAACCTATAAGCCCTCCCTGATGTGGATCACAAGCAGAATTGAAAGTAAATTGATCTTGTAAAAATTCGTAAGGATTATCAATTTTATAAGTAATTTCAGGGCTATTTTTACTACCAGTAGTTAACTCAATTATATCTGTTTTGCCAGACAAAGATAACGTTTTACCTTTAGCGGCAAAGATTATATCTGGTTCAAAACCTATGGTGTAATATCGATCTTGATGCCTTGGTAAAGATAATGATTCTAAAAAATAACAATTGGTAAATCTCTGTTTCAAAATTGAAAATAATTTATAAAAATCAATATCATATCCCAAGACATGTTCAGTTAATCTATTATTTATCCAATCAGTATTCAAGGATGGAACTGTCATTAATTTTTCCTGAATTTGTATGTAATTTGTTGGGAAGCAATATTCATAGAATATGTTGTACTATTTAGATTGTCAAATTTACTATTTATAGTATTTTCCAAAATATGATTAAACATAAATAGTTATGGATGAAATCTAATCGAACTAAAAAATCAATCATTAATATAATGGTTAAATTCTATCTCGCTTGGAACATACGGAAGACCTCTTTCAACCAATTCTTCAATAACTATATCAGGTTTTTCTAACTCTATATACTTTACTAAAGAAGGATAGTTTAATGGCTTTTGTATGTAAGTAGAACGCTTAAATTTTCTTACAAAATAATGTTGCAATGTCTCAAAAAATGAATCCCTAAAAATTATAATATTAAGTTGTTGACTATCACATATAACTGTATGATCTATAGTTTCATTGGCATTTTCTGGATATATGGATAATTCACAAGTTTCTTTAAATATAGGATATGGAAATGGTTCTTTAAAAAAATTGACTCCAATAAAATTCGCCAAATCTCCCCCACCTATTTTTCCTAATAAAAGTCTGTTTATTTTTGGTTTTATTTTACCTGGAAACATTTTTTCTATTTCTAACATTATTTTATATTGTACAATATTGGCGGCATAATGATTCCAATGGGTATCAGTTTTAAAATAAATTTGATGCTTATCTTTTAGTTTTAATAACAGTTGTCTTAAATCAACTATTGTTACATTTGTATGTTCATGTAAATATTCAACTAGCTGATCTGTAGCTGATTTTTCATTTACTTTAGTAATATAATCTGGAAGTTGATCAAAATAGATAGTATGTTTATTAGGAGCTATGATAAATATATATTCTATTCCTTTCTTATTTAACCAAGTTTTAATATTTACCATGTGTGTGGCAAGTCTTTTTAATTCAGGTTGTGAAAATAAATTAATATTTCTTACATCTCCCATAGGATCACGATATTTATTATAATTTTTTTTAGCAGAACCTAGAAACAGCCAACCATTTTTACCTATAGTAACGTCTTCTGAAGGTGAATCACCAATTCTATATTTGACTAATTTATAATATTTAGTGAACCAATCTCGTAATCCGAAATGGTCTGCATAATATTTATCAAATAATTGAGGAAATTTATTTATACCTTCTATTGTATTAGGAAATTCTGGTAATTGGACTAATGCCCTCTTTTCAATTGCAGAAATTTCTTTATCTAGTTCAATAATTCCAATCGAAAAAGGAATAAATACTAATGTACAAAATATAGATATAATAATATAACTATTTAATTTATATAAAATTTGTATGTTAAATCCCAAATTACTATTTTGCATAAGGCATAGAATTAATATCTTTGGGTAAATGTGGAAGGACTCTTTCAACCCATTCTTCAATAACTATATTCGGTTGCTCTAATTCTATATGTTTTTTTAAAGACAGGTAATTTATTTTTTCCCAAATATAAGTAGAACGGTTAAATTTTCTAGCAAAATAAGGTTGTAAAGCATTAAAAAATGAATCCCTGAAAATAATAGCATTAAATTTTTTATTTTTACAAATAAGGGTTTCAACTATTATTCCCTTAACTTTTTTAGAAATTTTGGTTGGTTTACAAGCTTTTTTAAATCTAGGAAACAGTGCATAAGGTGGTGGGTCAAATTTAATATTCATCATCATTTCTAAACCTCTATCGTGAGCAACATGGGATTTAAATATAGAACTATCATATAATTCTGGCTGAATTGGGAATAACTGAATAGCTTTCATTATTTCATATTGTGCAATATTAGCTCCCATCTTATTCCAATGTGTGCCAGTTTTTGAATAAAGTTGATATTTATTTTTTGCTTTTAATAATGGCTGTTTCAAATCAATTACTTTAACATCTGTATGTTTTTTTAAGTAACCAACAAGCTGCTCCATCGCTGATATTTTATTAACTTTGGAAATATAATTTGGCAATTGGTCAAAATAAATAGTATGTTTGTTTGGAGCTATTAAAAATATATATTCAATCCCTTGCTTATTTAACCATGCTTTAAGGTTCATCAGATATTTAGCAAATTTCTTTAATTCTAATTGGGAAAATAAATTAACATTTCTAACATCTCCCATAGGATCATGATGTTTATTATTCTTAATAGAACCTAGAAACAGCCAACCATTTTTACCTATAGTAACGTTTTCTGAAGGTGAATCACCAATTCTATATTTGACTAATTTATAATATTTAGTGAACCAATAACGTAATCCAAAATGATCTGCATAATATTTATCAAATAATTGAGGAAATTTATTTATACCTTCTATTGTATTAGGAAATTCTGGTAATTTGACTAATGTCCTCTTTTCAATTGCAGAAATTTCTTTATCTAGTTCAATAATCCCAATCGTAAAAGGAATAAATATTAATGTACAAAATATAAAAATAATTACTAAACTGTTTATTTTAGCTAAAATTTGCTCTTTCATATTCTAAAAATTATTTTTTAATACTTGAGGTATAAATTCTATATCACTTGGTAAATATGGCAGTTTTCTTTCAACTATTTCTTCAATAACTATATCTGGTTGTTCTAACTCTATATATTTTTTCAAAGATGGGTAATTCAATTTTCCCCATATATAGGTAGAACGGTTAAATTTCCTTACAAAATATGGTTGTAGAGCTTGAAAAAACGAATCTCTAAAAATAATTGTATTAAGTTTTTGATTATTACATGTAAAAGTATTAGTTATTGTTTCATTAGCTGTTTTCGGATGTTTAGTTAAATGACAGGTTGGTTTAAATACCGGATATGGAAACGGCTCTTGTAAATTATTAACCCCAATAAAACTAGATAAATCTCCTCCTTTTCTTGTTCTTACATGTAATTTTTGCAACTCAGGATTTATTTTACCTGGGAATATTTTAGCTATTTCTAACATGATTTCATACTGTGCAATATTGGCAGCATAATGATTCCAATGACTATCAGTCTTAAAATAAATCTGATGGTTATCTTTTTCTTTTAATAATGCTTTTCTCAAATCAATTACTGAAACATTCGTATGTTTTGTTAAATAATCAATAAGCTGATCCATTGCCGATTTTTCATTAACTTTAGAAATATTATTTGGTAATTGATCAAAATAAATAGTATGTTTATTCGGAGCTATTACAAATACATATTTAATTCCTTGCTTATTTAACCAAGTATTAAGTTTTACCATATGTTTGGCAAATTTTTTTAATTCTACCTGAGAAAATAAATTAATATTTCTAACATCTCCCATAGGATCATTGTATCTATTGTAACCACTTTTAATAGAACCTAGAAACAACCAACCATTTTCCCCTATAGTAACATCATCTGAAGGTGATGAGTCACCAATACTATATTTTACCGATTTATAGTATTCAGTAAACAAGTATCTTAATCCAAAGTGATCCGCATAATATTTATCAAATAATTTAGGGAATTTATTAATATCTTTTATAGTTTTAGGGAATTCTGGTAATTGAGTTAATTTTCGTTTTTCAATTTCAGAGATTGCTTTATCATTTTCTAAAATACCAATTAAGAATGGGACAAATATTGAAATTCCAAATAATAAAATTATAATTACACTATTTATCTTAGATAAAGTTTTTTCTTTCATATCCTAAAATCTAAAATAAATGAATGGGTTATAGGTAGATGATGAGATTTTTATAATACTCAGAAATAATAAAGAGGCAAGAATTATTAATCTGGGAAGATCAATTAAACAAGCAATTTTAATGATATTTTTTCCAGCAATATTAGTAAGATAATCTTTAATTAAATGATATATAGGAAATGATAATATAGTTCCAATTAAAAAGGCATAGATTGCTTCATATGACAAATGCTGGGCAAATTGATAAAGTGTGGTTTGATAATTATAAATATTAATCATAGAATAGGTATAATCAATAGCTTGCGGCAATGTGTCAGCTCGGAAAAATACCCAACCAACAATTACGATAATAAGTAAATAAGCATGTTGGATTGGTTTCCACAGTTTGCCAAGAATATTTGATAAACCAGCATGCTCACTCGCTAAAAAGATTCCATGAAATAATCCCCAGATTAGAAAATTCCAACTAGCACCATGCCAAAATCCAGTTAAGATAAATACAATTAATAAGTTGGTGTAAACTCGAAAAGTTGATACTCTGCTGCCACCAAGTGCAATGTAAACATAGTCTCTAAACCAAGTGGATAAAGATATATGCCAACGTCGCCAAAATTCTCGTACAGAAGTTGCAATATAAGGATAATTAAAGTTCTCAAGGAAACGAAATCCAAACATTCTACCAAGTCCAATCGCCATGTCAGAGTAACCAGAGAAATCAAAATATATTTGCAAAGTGTAAGCTAAAATTCCGATCCAAGCCAACGGCATAGTTAAGTCATTACCAGATAACATAAAGATTGAATCAGCGACTTCTCCAAGCGGATTGGCAATTAACATTTTTTTGGATAGTCCATAGATAAAACGTTGGACTCCACTTGCAAATAAATCGATAGAATGAGTTCTACTGATAATTTGCGACGATACATCATGATAGCGAACTATTGGACCCGCTATCAATTGTGGGAATAAAGAAATATATAGAGCAAGATTAAAGATATTCTTTTGGGAAGGAACTTCTTTACGATAAACGTCTACAATATATGAGATTGCCTGAAAGGTAAAAAATGATATTCCTAATGGCAGATGAACTGGAGTCAAGTTAATTGCGGAAATATCAAACCAAGCAAATAATATATTTATATTATCAGTGATAAAATTGGCATATTTAAAAGAAGTAAGCAGAGCTATATTAACGATGATTCCAAATGTTAAATATAGCTTGGATAGTTTTTTACCATTTGGCTTAGATTGAGAATTATAAATCAATAATCCAAACAAATAGTTAGATATAATAGATACTAACATTACTCCAAGATAGAAAACTTCTCCCCACGCATAAAAGAGTAGGCTTATCAATAATAATGTGATATTTTTTATTATTCTAGGAGAT
>DAOUSL010000299.1 GCA_030627235.1 Thioploca sp. | reverse complement strand
CTTTAATCGTAATTGATCCTACCTATAATACTGGTGATGGTGGAACCATTAATGTTGAAGCTGGAGAAATAAATTTTTCTGATGGAGGACAGATTAGCACTGTTTCTGCAGGACTAGGGAATTCTGGTTTTATAAAAGTTAAGACAAATAAATTAACAGCTGATGGTAAAGCATTTAGTGATTTTTGGGGTCAGTATTTTCATAGTGGTATATCAAGTAGCTCGATAGTTGCTGATGAGATTGGTGGTAATGCTGGAGATATAATAATAAATGCTGATATAATTAATTTAATTAATGAATGAATGTGAAATCGGTACTTCAGCAGCAAATGCTGGGGGCGGAAATATTGAAATAATCACTACAGATTTGGCATATCTACAAGATGGTCAAATTACCACTAGTGTAAAGGGTGGTAATGAAAATGGTGGCAATATTAATATCAAAACTGACCAATTGATTGCTTCTTCAAATAGTTTAATAAGTGCTTCCTCAGAATTAGGTTTAGATGGCAAGATTAAGATAGAATCTCCTGATATTAGTATGGAAGGATTTTTAGTTGTATTATCAGACGATGTTGTGGAAGCAAGCAATTTAATGAAAAAACCATGTAGTATGCAAGGAAGTAGTTTTGTGGTTAATAAAATTAACGGTAGTCCTCAAACTCCTTACGATTATCAATCTGCACGATATTTGTCTAATGCTGGTAAAGAAATAGTTTCTAAGAAAATAGATGAAAAATTGGTTATTTCAACTTGCAAACATTTTTGAACAAGATTTAACAGATTAAAGGATAGGCTGGATTTTAAAACAGTTTTTATCTTTTAATCCGTTAAATAATGTTCAAAAACTATTGAATTGCACAAACTTTATCTATTGATTTAAATAATTTTTAATTGTTTTGTATAAAGTAAAATATGAAAATTTGATTATTTATTATCCAACTCTTGCAATCTATTATTAATTTTTTTGGCAAACTTGCCTTTGGGAGAAATATCTAACGATTTTTGTAATAATTGTTTTTCTCTAATAAAATTATTTTCCAAACGGGATAATTTAGCTGCTTCTAGGTAAACTTGGGCTTGTACAATAGTTGGGCTAACTGTGAAAGCAGTAGATTGTAATATATTTTTTAATACTACTTTAGCTTTTTTTAGATAACCAAAAGATTCTGGTATAGCTACAAATGTAGCAAGTGCGACCAAACGTGTTTCTATGCTAATTGGTACTGTACGCATAGTTTCTTGATCATGTTTTGGTTTAAGCATTTGTAAAGATTTATCAATGAAAGCAAGTCCTTTTTCAGTATATTCAGCTTTATTCCAAGGCATCCAAGAATCACGGCCTAATAATGTATAACTACTGCCTTTATAAGCTATAAATAATGGATTATCACGATAACTCATTGATAATATATTAAAAAATTGTAATGCTACTGGTGTTACAGATTCATCTCCTGCAAGACTACGTTCAAATAAATTATGAGCTTTAGGAAATAAAGTTTCAGAAGTAGCTCCACCAGCTAAACAAATATTACTGAATAATATAATACTGATTAATAGATATTTTAAGTTCATTATTAGATTCAATTATTTTAAAGTTATGTAAGATTACTCAGCACATTAAAAAATTTAGTACTGAGTATTTATATTAGCCTAAAAACTTTTGCTTAAAGTAAACGCTACTCTACCATCAGCTCCAAGGTCTTCAGCATAATCTAAATCGGTGTTACTATAACTTATGGAAGCATCCAAATCAATAACAGCAAAGGATAATGACACACCGTAGTAAAAATAATCTTCTCCTTTATCAATAGTTTGTTGACCAATATAACCTCCAACTCCTAAATTATTTGGTAATTCTTGATTAACGCTTAGCATATAATTATGTCCTGCGTCTAATCCTGCAAAATCAGGTGAAAAATCATATGCTAAACCAAGTTCTGTGCCTTGTGGCATAGTATAGCTTAAAGCTAAATTTAATTCTGTCATATCATAATCAAAATCACTATTTGCTCCAGGATACATATAATGGCTAATCTTAACATCATAATTTAATTCATTAGTTAAATTACCATTAAAACCAGCATAAACATCAATTTCTATATTAGCTCGATCTTCTGGAATTATGGAATTATCTTCTAAAAAATTGACATTAGAACCCCAAGTTCCTAGATAAAATCCACTTTCATGATTTAAGTCAAAGCCACCTTGGACAGCAATATTTTCATCAGTTTGAGTTTTACCACGAAATACATAATCAGAAGTGAATGCTATATTTGCACTAGTTGAAAATGGTTCGGCCTGGACATTTGGTAAACATATTAATAAAACGCTAGTTACTATTATTGCCTTATATGAAAATTTCATAAAATATCTCATGTAAAATATGAAAGAACCTTAAAATAATTTGTAGTAATTCACTAAAAGTTGTGTAGGTAATATATATTTTATGTAAGATGCAATAAGTTTGCAAATTAATCGAACTATAGCATATCCCGAATAACTAAGACACAAGAGATGATATAATAGAAAAAACTAAAAAGCGAGAAAAAGATGTGAAAAGTATACTCAATAGATTTACGAAATAGTAGAAAGTTATGAAAGAAGGTTCAATCCGCAAAAAGGAGTTTCGCAGAAATTTCAT
>DAOUSL010000230.1 GCA_030627235.1 Thioploca sp. | reverse complement strand
TTTATATATAAAAATCTATTTCTTTAACCTGTAACTTTATTAGAAATGAGGATTTAATAATCTCCAAAATTTGATGTTCAAACCTTCTAGGTTTTTAAAATCTGGCAGGTTTAGTTTCGGGTTTTATTAAATCCTTATCCTTAGGAGAAAACTAAGATGAGACAAAGTAATAGCACTTCTATTGATAATGGTAGTGCAAAATTAAAACCAAATCAAGTAAAAAATACTTTTTTTATTACTGATTTATCATACTCTTTACGAGATGTTTTGGATAGTTTGCGAAAGTTATCGACAAGAAACTGTTGTATTGTCAGCATAAAAATGCTTGCTAAGATTTCTGGATATGCAATATCTACGGTACAACGAGCCTTGAAAAAATTGGAGGAGGAGAAGTACATCCAAATTAACCGTCGCAGTAGTAAAAAGAAGGGTAAGTTGCCAAGTTGTTATATCTTAATTCGTTGACATATCCCCCATAGGTCAATTTGTGCTAAATGTATTGACAGAAATATAATAGTCATTGTAGACTGGAGTTATAGCATTTTTCCTAAGCGGAGGCTGTAAATATCGTACATTTACAGCTTCCAATTTTTTTAAATTTACTTAACATTTAAACAGGAGTAAATCAAATGGGAATAGTATATTCCAAAAACCGTTTGTTATCAACTGTGACTTCGGTTGATTGTAAATCTGGTTTTAATTCTTTGGCAGTAAATTCTCTTAGATTTGTTGTGTTTGTTGTTCTAGTCGTTGGTATGATAGCGATGGATGGTGTGGTAAAAGCAGAAAGTATTTTTACTATTACAGAAAAAACATTTTCTGATAACTTTCCACTCCTTCGTGAAAAGGATTCTATGAATACCTCACTTCAAAAAATATGTACAAATGCAAATGACAAAATTTGTCTTCCTAACAATTGTGAAATTGATTATGATAAGGGAAGTAAAAAAGGTTATGACTCTATTGTTCATGATTTTTGGCCTGATGATAAAATAACTCACTCAGTTACGTTTGACGAAAATACAAAATGTCTTTCATCTTCTGTCTCTTTATGTACTATTCCTACAAAATCTGGTTATAAATTTTATGGCGAACATGTTATTTATGGTAAATGTAAGGAAAATGCTGGTACTATCACAGTAACACCAGAAAATCCTGCTCCTCTTTGCAATAATAGTAGTGAAGTAACTTTAAATGCTAATCTAATTACAGCTACTAATTGTCAGTGGCACAGAAATGAAGTGGAAATGCCAGATGAAATTAACAGCACGTTAAAAGTGCTTAAAGGTGGTAAATATCAATTACTTTGTGATAATGCTTTTTCTGAAATTATCAGTATCCCACAATGTATGCAAGGCACAGTCTGGCATGACATTAATGGTAATGGTGAACGTGATGCTGATGCTACTGATAAACTTGAACCATTATTGAAAGACGTGTGGATTTCAAGTGGTAATAAGATTGAAAAATATGAGAAAGTACCAGATAGCATGTCTAATGTTATATTGACTGATGATAGTGAAAATTTTGAACTTCTCACAGATTTAAATGGTAAATATTCTTTCCCATCATTAGAGGGTGGGACTTACCAACTCTTTATCGGGGATAAAAACGATTCTCCTTTTTATGGTGTTGAAGTTAGTAAACCACTAGAATCTGATTCAGGTTATTATGGCAGTTATTATTTAATAAATCCTCCAGTATATGAAGACTTTGATTTTGGCATAAAATTACCTGCTTCCATTAGTGGTACAGTTTATAATGATAAAAATTGTAACAATAAGCAAGACTCAGGTGAATTGGGAATAGATGGGTTAACGGTACGATCAGATAGCTATCTTGATGACACTGATGTAAATGGTGAATACACTACATATGTTTATTTCGATGGTACTAAAAAAACTTATATTACACCTTCTTCATTAGCTTCATTGGAAGAAGGCTGGATTCCAACCTCCCCTGTTAATGGTGAGTATAACGTTCCTATCAAAGATAAATATGATACTGTTACTGGTATAGACTTTGGCTATAAGCAACTACTTTTAGATATTCATGATACAAATGTTTTGAGTTTTCCACATCTTTTGCCGACTAGTGATAATTTAGTACTTAAAGGTGAAAAAAAGGGTACTTTCACATGGCACAAAGGAGATTTAAATGGCCCAATAATAACGAAAGCTCCTGATGCTGGTACATACTGGGTAGAATATTCTGAACCTTCTAGTATGTGTAAAACATCAGCTAGTATGCAATTGCTTGAAAAAGATGCACAAACATCTTGGGATGGTCAAGGCTATTATTGCATATATGGCGATGCTGATAACAAGCCCTATTCTTGGAAACTTGAAGGCGTAAAAAGTGGTATAAAAACACTCATAGCAAGCAATTTAGAAGCCACTCCTGTTTCATCAGGAGGATTATCAATACAATTATCAGAAGCTTTTATTGATAGTCTTGATAGTTATAATAGCTCTCCACTACAAGATGGCAGTCTTGGTAATATGCCACCAAAAGGTGGAAAAATAATCAATTCTATCGAAGTATATCAGACTACTACTTTTCCAAATTGCTTCTCCATTCAAGATAAAATTTCACTTCCTTACGACTCCTTAAATCTTTATGTAGGTAATGCTCTAGTTGAACCAACTTGCCTTGTAGAAAACGGTTCTCCATGTGTTTATAATCCTGAAATTATTAAAATTGTGTCTGATGGACAATGTATTTTACCACCACAAGGTACAGTTGCTTGGTATTCTTTTGATGAAAATTCCACAGAAGGAAAAGCAGGTAAAGCTATCACCTTCGATGGTTCAAATTCTATCGAAATGCCAAACAGTACCACACTGAATTTTGGTGAAGGTAATTTTTCAATTAGTACTTGGATTAAAACCACTAATGATTATGGCTATATTCTTAATAAGATGTATAAAGATAACAATACTGGAAACAGACAAGGTTATGCTTTATATCTTAGCAACGGTAAATTAGGTGTACAGCTTGCGGATGGTAATGGATTTGGTGGATGTTCTATTGATAGCAGTGCACCTTGTACGGACTATATCTCTGACGCTGATATTTTAATTAACGATGGTGAATGGCATTTGATAGCAGTCACTATTGATAGAAATAATGCTCAAGGTGGTAAATTCTATATAGATGGCTTAGAAGTTGGTGTATTTAATCCTACATTTAGAATAGGTTCGTTAAATAATGATGAACCGCTTATACTTGGTAATACATTTACAGGCGAACTGGATGAATTATCACTTGCTCAAGCTATCCTTCCCGCCAATGATATAGCAGGTTTTTATCAAGCTGATAGTGCAGGTTTATGTGAAATTCCTGAATCACTTTCTAGTCCAACAAATAATTTATCAGTAACTCCTAGTTCTCAAAGTATTTCTGCCACCAGTGGTTCATTTACCATTGATATTGCAAATACTGGTAATGGTACAATGGAATGGATAGCAACCAGTGATTCATGGCTAACTATTAGTAACACGTCTGGAACTAATGATGGCACGATTACTGTTAATTACAGTGCTAATACTGGTGATGCAAGAACTGGCATTATAATAGTAACTTCCGAAGGTGCGGAAAATAGTCCGCAAACTGTTGAAGTTAAGCAAGATAATAATATTATTATTGCTGTATTGTACACAGCTTTTGGTAAAATCTTAGATAATTTAGGTAATCCAATCGCTGGTGCAACAATAAAAGTAGGTGATAAAACAACTACAACTGATGCCTCCGGTTCATGGACAATCTTAGACTTACCTACAGGCAGTTATACTGTAACCGCTGAAAAAGATGGTTATCAGTTTAAATCACAAAATGTTACTCTTACCGGAGATAATCTCAATACAGAAGTCAATATTGAACTTACTCCATCCGATTGTGAACACGCCAAATACCTAGTAGAAGAAAGATTAGTAAAAATTCATCAACTAGATATTCCGTTGCTTAATCCAATTACTCAGGAACCAACTGGAGAATTTGCATTAGCAACAGTTGACCTCTCCTTAATAGATGGTGCCGATGATTTCAAAATGATTTCTGATACTCTGACAATTATCGAAGTACCAGTAGAACCATCTGAATGTAATGCTAATTATGACTACGATGGCATTCTCCACATCCCATATATCGACATGGAAGACTTCATCATATTAAATGGTGTAGTCATTGGTAGCGTAACTAAAACTTACGATGTAACCATGCAACAACTACCTCTTAGTCCCGATGTCTTTCACCTAGAAGAATATATTCTTAAATAGTTAACGCTTTTAAAACCTGACAGGTTTGCAAACCCAAGATTAATCTTGGATTCCTCTAAAATATTTGTCCAAAAATCTTAATCAATGGAGAAGTAAAATGACCTCATATAAAAAACATTACCTAACATTAATACCACTATTATTATCAACATCAGTTGCATATGCCACATGTGATATCACAGAACATGCTAAATATGCAACAGATACCCAAATACTAACTATCCCATTTTTGGATATCGAAATGATAGACCCTATCACCCAACAACCAACCGGTGAAATGGCAGTTGCACATGTAGACCTATCTCTAATAGAAGGAGTCGATGATTTCAAAATAGTTCCAGACAACCTTGGAATCATAGAAATAGCATCAGAAGAATCAGAATGTCATGCTACTTACACCTATAAAGGAGGGATTTTACACATTCCCAACTTAGATGTAGAAGAAGTAATTATTCTACCTCCTGGAATTGTGATTGGTAGTTTCACCAGAACCTTTGAAGCAACTCTACACCAGCTTCCGTTAGACCCAGATGTATTTCATCTTGAAGAGTATACGCTTATAGGTGGAGGAAGTGGTGGTACCGGAGAAGGAAGCGATCCAACAGCTAATGAATGTGATAGTCAAGAAGTACAAGCCCAATTAATGGAACCATTTACCCTTTATAGTGCTGTCAGACCAATGGTTATTTCAGAACATATGATTATGGGAGAATGGCCAATTCCACTATCCAGTGTTATAACACCACCTACTGGAGTTTATACAGCAAATTTAGAAACTCATGACCGATTCCACATTGACGCTACCATGAAAACCGAAT
>DAOUSL010000078.1 GCA_030627235.1 Thioploca sp. | reverse complement strand
TTCTCGTTGTTTTTCTTCTTGTTGATTATAGTTACGATGATTGTCGTAGCCGTTGCATTCTAGGATTAAATTTAAATCTTGGATGAAGAAGTCTACTCGGTAGCTACCAAATGTGTAGTTGTGATGAAAACCAAATCCTTCAAATACTTGGGCTAGAACTTGTTGCCATTCTATCTCTCCTTTGGTATCCGCTTTAACTAATGTTCCAACATTGCCGAAAATTTGTTTTTTAAGTTCGATGCCAACAACAGAATCCATGCCTAAAACTATTTTACTGACAGCTTCTAAATTATAACCATTCATACGGTTTGCTTTGCCGCCATTGGCTTTGATAGTTTGGTAGTCAATTTTATCGTGGGGAATATTGTGTGTTCTAATGTAACTGTTGACAGTACCTAATGGTTTTTCTAGGAAGTTAATGATGTCTTTCTTGGTATATAATGCTTCTTCTGGAAATGAGGTTGTTAAACCAAATTGTTTCATCAGTATTATACATTGTTCTTGCACGGTTTGTTGGATGTTGGGAGTTAGGCCACAGGCTTGTTCTATGGCGATTTTTAAGGCACTACAAACAAGAGCAGATTGTAAAATTGCACATCTTCGTCCAATGTGAATTTGATTCTTTTGTAGAACATTATGTCCAATTGCCATAACATATGCACGCATTAATGATTCTATAAACTTGCTATCATAAACAACAATTGTTCTGCCTTTGTGAGGGCTATTTTTTGCAGTTACTTCTACCAAAGTAGTCGCCACGCTAAAATCATTATTAATGAATGGTTTAAGTCGTTTTGGGATGCCAGTAGTCGCCACGTTCTGTAAAGCCTTATGATTCATTCCCAATAAATCGGCAGTCCCACGTTCACTGAGTACTGTTGAACCATCATTCAGCACATAGGCATCACATATAATGCCAGGAATTAATTCTAGTTGACCATAATGTACGGCCTTTAGCTCTTCCATAATTTACCTCATTAAGTTTTAATATCAAAGTGGAATTATATTCTTTGGTTGAGATTAATGTCAAGATGTTTAGAATAAGTTGGGCTATCAATATGTAACCCAACTTTGAGTTTAAGGGATGCCAATTATACTTACATGACTACTCAGATAAAAGTATTTCAAATGTATCATGATCTTTTAATTCTGCAAACACCGATCTTAAATATGTTTTATCTTTCCATATTATTTCAGCTAAAAATAATCCACTTTGGAGTTGTTGAAAACTATATCCATAATACCATCTCGTATATGAACCATCATATGTTTGACGAGCTTGGGATAATACATATTTACCACCTGGGCCTGTGTGGTCTTGGCCTTTGTAATGTGTAATTCGATGTAGTTTCACAGTTGCATCATTTATGTTGGTATTTCCCATTATTAAGTTACCATCTTCTACTTCTATTTTTACATAGAAATTTTGTATAGTTCCACCTGTTTTTGCAATATCATCAAAATGTTTTTCTATCGCATCATAGGCTGCAATAATAGAACCCTCCTTTAACAAAGAACCAAGAGCTACAGATTCTGAGTTACTTAATACAAATTCCAAAGTATATAATACTTGTCTGATTGGATCGCCTGAATAATCACTAATGCCATCTAAAAATTTAATTAATAAGCTTGCTTTTTTTAATTTATCTAAAATTTGTAGAGCAAACTTTTGATTTCCTGCTGTTAAATAAATTGTGATAATTTCAATAGCTATATTCTTAGGAGTATTATCAACATAACCAACAACATCTATAGGATAGCTTTTTAGAGAACTATAATCAGGAATTTGATTTTTAGAACTTGGTAACTGATTAACTTCTTCTTTAATTTCCACAATAGCATCTTCAACAGATAATTCATCATCTACATTAACAAGTTCTAAATCCTTACTCTTTTCTGCTTCAAAAAGCTCTTGGCTTATAAATTTATGACTTGTACTTGTTTCCTTAGGATTTAGGTAACTGGCAATAACATTCTCAAAACGACTGGTACCATCTAATTCTATTCGATTGATAGCTGAATTAATGTTCTTAAGAGCAAAAGCTTGAGGAAAAAACTTTGGAGCTTTTGTTGTCCTAAGCATAAGCCAATTAATAATGTCAGGAGTAGGTCTTCCAAGATTATCAGTGCTTTTACTTCCTACTTCTATTCCAAAAATATTTGCCATTTGTCTTAAATTTCCACCATATGAATAGTACTCTGTTAAAAAATCTATAGCACCATCAAAAGCTCTTTTTTTAAGATCATCAAAACCAAAGTGGTTGGCAATCATATCCTCAAAAATGGCAGATAGAGATACTATAATTTTTTCCACATTAAATGATACATCCATCGCAAGTGCTAAACATCCTTTTGGATCATATGCAGATATATCTTTCACACATGCTGGTAGTGCTAATATTTCTCCTGCTGTATCTGCTAGTCCTGATGCTGTAGTTTCCCACCAAATTGAGTCTTTTTTTCCTAATTTAACTACCATATCTTCTGCAAATCGTCCTATGGCTATATCACCCATAGTTGAAGACATACTAGCAGTTCTAGCACCATATGTTAAAGATACATAAGTAAGATACTTATCAATGTCATCTATCAATTGTAATGTTGCAACAGCTTTATTGTATCTTTCCGATGAGGCATCAATATCTCTAAGACGAAGTAGTTCTGGTCGGATAAAGTTAATAAAAGTATTAATATTCCTTTTCTGTCTACAACTTGGATTTGAAATTTTAAAATAATCTGCATGTGAAGGAAGATCAGGACATTCTACATATTTCCAAATACAAGCTGTAGGATCACTTGAGCAAGCTGTAGGTTTTTTTGGATCATAATAATGTTCTAAAGTTCCTTGAGTAGATTTTCCTCTGATAATAAGATTAGAAAAAAAAGCCAAATCTTTATTTTCTTGTAATACAACATTGTTGCTAACAGGAGATTGAATTTTATGAAATTCTTTTAAACGCCAATAATAAGGATATGATTTATCTATGGAAGTATCTTGGACTAATTTAACTTCAAACATATTACCAAAAACATTTACGTTAAAGATATCTGATTCCAATTTAGCAATAGATATTTCTTGAACATCATCAAGCACAAATGCTAACTCATCAGGTAAAGATGGAAATTTCTTACGCAATTTAGCAGAGTACTTATTTTCACCATATTGTATAACAGGAATATTTAAATTTTTTCCTTCTGATACAAAATTCCCATCCATAAATGCTGCTTCTGGATTATAAGGCTGTATATTATTATATTTACAAAAAAATGTTATATCAAAAATTTCAGATGTACTATTTCGTCTAACCATTTCGATAAAATAAACATCATTTCCAACTAGTACATATGGAAGAGTTGCCATACCAGTACTATCTTTAAAAACAGTAGGTTTATCTGCCGATAAAGACAAATTACATGTACTTATAGGTTTTAATTCAGACGGATACTCAACATCTTCCTCCAAAACTACATTCTCTCCTAAACTAACACATCTCAAAACACTACCTGATTTCACAGTAACATTTTTCAACAAAGCTGGGGCAGTACAATCTCCCGTAATTTCACCTTCTAAAATACCGCCATCAATAACAGTATCTGCCGATAATGTAACATCAATAAAGCTACCACCTACTTCACTATTATTATAAATATAACCAGATAATGTACCACCTGTTACAGATGCACCAACAAATTCAAAATCACTAATTAAACCATTGTTAGTAATATAACCGGTTAATTTACCACCAATTAATTCTGCACCTTCTCCAATCGTTACATTACTCATAGAACCATGATTAACTACTTTACCTTCAATAGTTAAATTGCTAACAGAACTACCTTTTTCTACAGTAAAATTCTCTGTAACAATACCACCTCTATTAGTATAGTAACCTTTAATATTATTATTTGATGAAGTAATCTCTGGTAAAATAGGAACATTGAAATAATCTATGAACCTATCCATTAAATTAGCAACAGTTTCAATTAGTTCAGGCTCAAGAATCGGAATTTCTACTGGAATTGTATCATCAATAACAGGTACTATTGTCGAACAATTATCTTGAGTTGTTTCCCAATCGTGGTTTTTACTATCAAGAAAAGCAATAACTGTTGGGTCAAAATTTGCCAAACAATTATCAGATAAATTAACATCTTCCAAATTTACTAAAGCAGTCAAATCAGGAACAGTTCCAGTTAATTGATTACCAGATAGGTCAACTGCAATAACATGTCCATTATCACAACTAATACCCGTCCAACTACAAGGTTCAGAATTTATTAACCAATTATTATTAATAGCATTCTCCCAGTCTTGACCTTGTGTACTAGTATAAATATCAACCAATGTTTTGCATTCAGTTTGTGGGATTTCGGTTACTTGCTCGCAAAAAGAATCTCCTTCAGTCGGTAAAGAAGTTACTATTTCATCAGGTATTGGTGGTGTTTCAACAACAGTAAAAGTACCTCCACCTTGCCATACAATAGAACCATCATCATAATTATGTATTGGACTACCTAAAGGCTGTTCATCCCTAGCACGAAATTGATAATCATAAACACCAACTTGATTCATTAATATATCTATTTTAGAACCAACTTTAGGTTCAATTGTACCTTCTATAAAATCTAAAGTTACAATCTTACAATCCAAAGTACCTTGTAAACAATATTTAACTTGTGCTTCAACAATATACTCACCTATATCAGACCAATAACTTTCAAAAGTAATAGACTGACTAACATCAATTGTTGTCAAATTAGTAGAACCACTAACATAAATTGGCGGCTCATTAGATAAAACCACATCAGATAAAACTACATCATTAGCCAATTCTAAATTAGGTAAACAACTTGGTATTTGTGCTTGAATAGCATTGTCAGATAAGTCTAATATTTCAAGTTCAGTTAAAAGACAAATATCAGGTAAATTTCCAGTAAGATTATTATTTGGTAAACGTAACCGAGCAACATGATCATTGGTACAAGTAATACCTTTCCAAGCACAAGGTGTTATGTCTATTAACCAGTTATTAGTTGTAGCATTTTTCCAATCTTTACCATTAGCTTCATTATACAATTCAGATAGTACTTTACATTCTGAAACAGGAATTTCTTGGACTGCATTACAATCATATTTTGCGTCAACTTCAAAATCATACAATACTTCATCATTTTGATTTTTAACAATACCTTTTTTAATACCCGGTAACCCTAATTGAGTACAGAAAAATTCTTGATTTACACTATTGCCACTGGTCAGCAATTGCATATTTTCACAATCCTCTACCACCATTTTTATATCATTATTAAGGTCATCGCCATATGCTGTAAAACTGACTAATAAACCGACAATATCAATAATTGGTGTTGCTGTGGGAATTGATAAATCTAAAACAATAGCAACCGCAGGAACAACTGTTGACGAATTTGGCAATTCAATCATTTTAAAATTAGTATTACAATTAGTAATATCGTCTTGACAAACACTAAAAATTTGGCATGCAGAATAATCAGGATTTAATTGACAGAAATCACTAGTAACTAACTCAACTTCAGGTTTTAACACAAATTCTGCTGTACAAGTGGTATCTATATTTAATCTGAAAGTATCTTCACAAATATCTGGAGTCCAAGCTATAAAATCTGAACCGCTATCTGCTGTGGCTGTAAGTGTAATATTTTTACCCTTTCTATAGTAACCTACATCCGTACCTTCAATAGAACCAGTACCATTACCTGTAGTTTTAATTGATAATTTACGCTTAGATATGACAGGTAGTGGACAAGCTTTAGTACTTTTATTAGTAGAAATAGAATTAGAATCCCCAGCTATATTGGTTGCTTTAAGTTCATAACTATAAGTTTTACCACAACTTAAACTGGTATCATTAAAATACTCGATGTTTGCAATTACTTTAGGACTTGGAGTTAATTCTGTGCCATTACGAAAAATTTTAAAACCTGTTTCATTTGGTCCTGAATCAGTCCAATTTAAATTAATTTGACTATCTGAAATAGCTGTTGCAGTTAAATTTGTGGGAGCAAGAGGTAATACGGCACAAGCTTGGGTTGTAACAGTATTACTACTAACAGTTTCTGAATCACCATTATCATTTGTGGCCACGAGCTGATAAGTATAATCTGTCTCACATAGTAAATCTATATCATTAAAACTTGTGTAATCTGGTAGTACTTTAGGACTTGGAGTTAATTCTGTACCATTACGAAAAATTTTAAAACCTGTTTCATTATCACTATTGTCATCCCAACTCAACTCAATTTCCGTTTGAGAAATAACAGTAGCAATAAAATTAGAAGGAACAGCAGGTATGCCTTTTCTAAAGAGTACATCTATGTTTGTAATTATATTACCAATTGTGACAGCAATATCAGTAGCATTATCTAAATCTGAAGCATTATCATAATATTCATCAGGAAAATCACTATTATAGCAACTAAATTCAAGCCGATAATCTCCACTAGCCAAACCCCTTAAATCATAAAATCCAGCATCATCTGTATAAGTATTTCCAGCATAATCCCACCAATTATCATTCCATTGATAAGCAGTAACACTAGCATTTAACAATGGTTGGCTATTATCTTCTTGGATAACAGTTCCTGTTATATGGCCACTTTGATTTAGTTGAATATCAATATTCGGAGTCGTCTGATCCACTGTTACTTGAACTTCAGTTGCTGTTGCTAATACTTCTTGATCTAAATAATATTTTTTTACATAATCACTGTTATATGAATAAGGTTGTACTAAAACCCTATAATTACCAGTATCCAAACCACTTAAAATATAGCTTCCATCACTATCTGTATAAGTAGAATTTACTTGAATATCATTTGCATCAAAAGCTATTATTTTAATATCTTGCAATGGATTTGCATTTGTATCGGTTACGATTCCTGAAATAAAACCACCATTTGAAATGAAATTAGAAACTAATTGAGCATCAATATTAGCTATCGTTTGGTCTACTGAAACAGCAATTTTTGTAGCATTATCTAAATCAGAAGCATCTGGATAATATTCAGTGATATAGTTAGATAAATTATATTCTATTGCATATTCACCAGCAGGTAATCCTTTTAGTTCATACATACCATCACTACCACTACCATAAGAAGAAGATGTTTGCAAATCCCAGTAATTATCATTCCAAAAATAAGCACTCACATAAACATCCTGTAGTGGATTTCCATCATCATCTGTTATTATTCCAGTAATATGACCACCTTCAGTCATTATTACATTAGGAACTGAAGTATTATTGCCCACAGTAACTTCAACATCAGTTCCAAGCTCAAGTATTGCAACATCATTATAATATTCTTCAAAATAAGGTTCTTGCCAATTATCATCAGAAAAACGTAGGCGATATATTCCCGGCAGGATAGCTGAAAAATTATAATAACCAGAGCTATCTGTATAAATAGAATTTTTAAATTGCCAATTACTATTATCTAATTCATAAATATAAACATCAATATCTTCAATTGGTACATTATTCACATCAGTAACAATACCATCAAGACTGCCAGCTAAAACTAATTGTGCATCAATTTCAGATATAACACTTCCATCGACTATCGTTATTTCTGTAGTTTTATAACTAGCATAAGCATTATCATAAAATGTAACTTGGTAAATACCATTTGCTACATTTAAGTTATAATTTCCATTAACATCTGTTGTTGTTGTACTTTTTTGATCCCAATAACTACAATTCCACTGTGAAGCAGTGGCAGTAATATTCTCCAAAGGATTGTTACTTACATCTACCGCTGTCCCCGAAATTGAACCAGCAGCAATAACACTGCATGGAACAAATAAACTAATCCAAACAACTAACCATAAAAATAACTTCATTGTAAATCTCCTTAAATATGTAATTTATCTATTTAAACAAAGAATTTGCATAATTATTTCTTGATATATTTTACAGTAAAAAATTATTCATTACAAATTATAAGCTTTTATTATCAAGATTCACTAAAAATAGTGGTGGTATTTTGTGTGCTGCCAAGAATTCAAATACCAACCATGCCTAACCAAGTAGGATCAGTGTAATGAAACCGACCAAATACAAATTAATAATTTGGTAGTCCAGAAGGAAGAAGTGGAGTATAATAAAAATTATGATTTAGATATAAATAATAATGATTCTGTTCCAAAAATTATTGATGTTACCTCTAAAAGGTAAAATTACCATTCAATATTTGGTATAATTCTAATTAAATATTGAAATCTATCCTTTGTTGGCTGAAAACGATGTTATATGTAACTAATCGATGTAATACAATGAAGCCGACCAAAATTATAAATGTAAAATTTAACTTGCCATGTTCACATATCATAATGGTCGGTTACACTATGTTTCATCAACCCTACAAACTTTACTTCCATGTCTTGGAGATTGACTTTCAGCCTCTCAAAAATAGTGTTTTAACCAAAAATTTAGTCAGGAAAATGAAATTATTTACTATTATTGTGTTTATTTTTATGTCAAATTTAGCATATGCCAATATGCAAGGTATGGCAGGTTTGTTTGGACGGTTGAAGGAGGCATTATTTCATCTGAAACAGACAAAGGCAAAACAATTTCTACATCATGTGTAGTAGCATTGGTGAACTCTTACTGAAAAACGCCAAAACCACAAAATCAGGCTTTGGTTATGTTTAAGGGGTAAGCTCCCTGGGGTGATAAAACTTCTATCACCTTGGTTAAAAATCGAATCAAAATATTTCTAGCACCATGTATATCTCGGTTCACTCTCTTGCCTTGGAAAAGAATTGAGGCTTTCCCTCCCAAGTTTTTAAGAATTGAACCATCCCACATAGTTTTGGAAGTATAAGATTCATTAACATCTACCACTGTTTTACCATACTTTTTAGCCATCCACTTTAATGTTTGCTTAAATTTAAAGTGTGCTAAACCTAACATGCCCCTTACTGTTTTACGTCTAAGGAATCTTTTGCGTGTTTCGTTATTCTTTTGAACCATTTGCTTAGTTTCAAAAGTTGGCAATAAAATCACATCATACCAACTCACTAAATCATTTGCTACCCGCCTATGTAAGTCTGCCACTAAATTTTGCTGTCTGGCTCGAACTTTATGAATTCTCCTGTTAAGATTTTTCAACCGATCTTTAACCCATTGTAATGACTTATCTTCATTATGAAGTTTATCTCGTTCAGATAAAAGCCTATCTAATTCTGACATCAATGGAACTAACTTATCATTAACGAATTGCTCTCCATAATTTTGTGCATCTTCAACACTAAAAGCAGTTTGAAAAGTCCTAACGCCTGGATCGAGTGCAACAATGGATAATTCTTTACTAACGATTTTCTTTGGTGATTGGATAAACTGAACATTTGCAAACCATTGACCATTAGCATAACTAACAACAACAGTTTTACCGATAGCCTCTTCAGGAACTTTTTCAGCCCAAATGCAACCTTTTAATATCAAAGGAAATATTTGTTTTTTAGGTGATAATCTTGGTGCAACAAAATATTGTTGTGGAGACATTCTGGACATAAAAGATAACTCAGCTTTTTCACCTTTAATTCTCTTTTTGATAACCGCAGTACGAGTATCACAGGCTTTACGATAAGCTGCTTGAATTAAATTGCTGTTGAAATTAATCTCATTGTCAGAGCATTCTATCCGACACCAATCACAAATTTGAGTTCTAAATTCGCTAGATGGTTTACGTCCTTTTCTCATAAATTCAATGGTTAAGTTATAAACTCGGCGATATAAATTAAGAGAATCAAACCATAAAACCTCATTTTTTGGATAAATTCTAATCTTTTTGCTGGTTATTACGTCTAGTCGCGCTTCGTTTTCCGTAATGAGAGTTGATGAAGCTTGTAATGAAAGCGATAAGGGTTTTTGTATCAAATTGCTCGGAATTATCTGATTCTTCCAAAAGTTCGATTCTTCCACCCGGTAATTCAACAATCCATCTGATGAGTTGAAATCCAGTTCTGGTAATTCTATCTGATGTGGTTGCCACAATATGTTGTGGAGTACCGTTGATAGCGGATTCCAAAATGGCTTTATAACCTCGTCTATCTTGGTTAAATCCAGAGGCAACGTCAGAGATAAATGTTGCTTCAGGGTACTTATCTTTGAGTAATTGTTCTTGTCTGAGTAAAGATGACTTTTGCTTGGAACTTGAAATTCTTGCATAGAGAATAGTGGTAGTTGGTTCGTCAACCCATACTCGGTAATGTCCTCCTTTTGTCTTTTTAACTTTATCAAATTTACCCTCCTTTATCCAGTTTTGGATAGTTTCGTTAGTTACGGAATATTGTTTGGCTAAAAATCCGGTCGGTTTATACATTCAATTTAACTATTTAGTATTTACGGCTATTTTAGTTATTTTGGTGTATAATGTCAACTGTTCACTTGATTATGCTAAATGGGATTCGGATAATGATACTTTTCGTGGTTATCTTGGTGTCGGATTAGGTCCTACACTTCAATTTCAACTAGGTATTGATGATGATAACAATGTATCAAAACGGTTCAAAGCATCTTTTGCAGTTAATAGCTTTTTAAATGGCGACATTTTAAAAACTGGACCATTCTATCCGATAGGCGGTTCCTCTTCAGATTGGTTTAGTCGTGGACTAACTATTTCCTTTTTTGTTGAAGAACTTGAGGATGATATAATAACAGGAATACAATTGGGTATTTTGATATGGTGAATCGGACAAATATATGAATAGTAATTCAAGGGGAATTAATTTGGAAAATGACATATGCCTATATTAAGCAAAATATACAATAGTCTCTTTTCTTCTGACAAATTACAATTGAATAAGCTTGATAGTTTATATTTTGCTGGTAGATTAAACACTGTATTTAATAGAAATATTCAATATAAAGTGGAGAAATTGATACTAAAAAGGAATAAGGAAGGATGGAGTACAATTCAGATATTTGAATATGAAGGTATTAGCAGGAAAGGGAAAAAAAGTGGGAAAGGTGGTTTTGGTTTTTTTAGTACAATAATGGTTTTACATATGTCAATTAAAATGAAAGGCAAAATAAACAAGCTTGATAGTATCCATTTTAGTGGTGGTTTAATTGGAATTTTTACTAGAAACGTTAGAGAAGATATAGAAGAAGTCATAATTGAAAGAAATCAAGAAGGATGGAATGCAATTCAAATAGAGGAATATGAAGAAGAGGGTTTTATGATTGTTCTTTTTCAAATTATTATTCTTATTTTAACTCTTGGTATGTGGACATGGGGAACTAAGAGATATTTAATTCTTTTTGAAAAACAGATGTAATAAATTTCACCCTTGTTCAATGCGATTAAGTAGGGGCAGACCCACGTCTCTGCCCTTAACGGTATTGAACAGCTTCGTTGGGAATGGGTTACAAATTATTTGTAAATATTCTACATGATAAATTAAGCATTAACAATTGCTTACCGATACAACCAAACTCGCATTAATGACAATAACTTATCCGCATCGACTGGTTTAGCTAAATAATCATTCGCACCAGCCTCAATACACTTAGCTTTATCATCTTTCATGGCTTTAGCTGTCAGAGCAATGATCGGTAAGTTTTTGTATTTATACTGCTTGCGAATCTCCTGCATTGCTTCATAACCATCCATCTCTGGCATCATGATATCCATTAAAACTATTGCAATATCATCATTTAATTTCAACTCTTCCAAAGCTTCTTTACCATTAAAACTACAAATAACTTCAGCATCATTATTTTCCAATATCGTAGCCAAAGCAAATATGTTTCTTTCATCATCATCGACAATCAAGACTTTCTTATGTTTCAAAATAGCTTTCTTATCATGCACCATATGTAACATTTTACGTTTATTTTCAGATAAATTAGTTTCTATCCGATGCAAAAATAAAGTTACTTCATCCACCAAATTTTCTGGCAAAATTGCTGATTTAATTGGAATTTCTTCAGAAAAAGACTGCAATAAAAATTCTTCTTCTGGAGTTAAATCACGATCGGCATAGGCAATTATAGGAATTTTACAGGATAATGATTGTTTTTGTCGCATTTTTTCCAACAAATTATTAATATCTTGTTCTAAATCCATATCTAAAATAACACAATCATAAGTTGTTGCTAATAATTTTTGACAAGCATCATCGCCAGTCGTGGATATTTCTATCTGTAAATCCTTATCGGCTACCAAATCCATGATTTTTTGTTGATTAAGTTTGCTATTCGTTATAATTAACAAAGATTTTACGTCTTTAGCAAGTACAGTTTCAATTTTCTTGAAAGCTTCTGTCAATTTTTCTATGCTTGTTGGCTTAATTAAATAACCAATTGCTCCCATTCTTTTAGCAAATATACTGTGATCACTAGCTGACATAAAATGCACTGGAATATGACGAGTAGCAGGATTATTTTTTAGTTTATCCATCACAGTTAAACCATCCATCCTTGGTAAATTAATATCCAAAATTATTGCATTCGGTTTATGTTCTTTAGCTAATTCAAGTCCAGTAATCCCGTCTTCTGCTATCAAACATTTAAAACCTTTATTTTGAGATAAATCTTTAAGAATATTAGAAAATTTACGATCATCTTCAACCACTAAAATAGTTCTATCAGTAGATGACAAAGTATCTCTATCGTCAGATTGTAAAGCTTCCTTTGGTGATTGATATTCTTCTACTAATAAAGGCGGTTCTATTGGCGGGGAAGTTTGGATGGCTGATTTTTCCTGTAAATCGGATTTATCATATTTATCAGGTAAATATAAAGTAAATGTACTGCCTTTATCCGGCTCACTTACCAAGGTTAATTCTCCTCCTAATAGACGAGCCAATTGTCGAGAAATAGATAAGCCTAAACCTGTGCCACCGTAGCTTCTACTAGTAGAACCGTCAGCTTGCTGGAAAGCTTCAAATACACTTTGTTGCTTATCTATAGGAATTCCGATTCCATTGTCACTTACTCTAATAGCAATAGTTTTACCCAACTCCAATTTATCCATATTAAGAGGAATTTCATTCGGATGTTGCACCATTAATTTTACCTCACCTTTGCTGGTAAATTTGAATGCATTAGATAATAAGTTATTGATAATCTGTTTAATACGCTGACCATCAGTTAATAGAACGGGAGGAATATTTTCCGCAATTGTAAGATTAAATTCCACTCCTTTATCATTAGCAATTGGGGCAAATTTCTGCTTAATTGAGGTTAATAAATTATTTAACGATACATCTTCCCATTGTATTTCTATTTTACCTGCTTCTACTTTAGATAAGTCCAAAATATCATTGATTAAAATAAGTAAATCATTACCAGCACTGTTAATAGTTTTAGCATATTCGATCTGTTTTCTGTCTAAATTACCAGATTTATTATCCTCTAATAATTTAGATAAAATAAGCAAACTATTCAAAGGGGTGCGTAATTCATGCGACATGTTGGCTAAAAATTCAGACTTATATTTACTAGCTAATTCTAGTTCTTCCGCTTTAATAGTAATCGTAGCTTGAGTTTTTTCCATCTCTACCTGATTTTTTTCCATCTCAGTTCGATTAACTTCTAAAGCTTTATTTTTTTCTTGGATTTCAATCTGTTGAGATTCTAAATCCTTGGTACGTTCTTCTAGAGTTTCATTAGATTGGCGTAATTCTTCTTGCTGAGATTGAAGTTCTTCGGATTGACCTTGCAATTCTTCATTAGCTTTCTGTAGTTCTTCTTGTTGAGATTGTAATTCTTCAGATTGTTTTTGGCTTTTTTGCAATAATTCCTGCATTTGAGAACGTGACTCAGCAGTATTAATTGCCACTCCAATAATTGGCATAATTTGAGTCAATAACAGTTTATCAGTTTCAGTAACAGTTTTAAAAGATGCAAATTCAATTACAGCTTTTAATTTATCTTCATAAATAACTGGTTGAATAAGTAAACTATTTGGCAGGGAAGTTCCCAAGCCAGAATTTATATGTACATAATAATCTGCTGGAACTTTAGTAATATGCAGTTGTTTTTGTTCTAAAGCAGTCTGTCCAATTAAGCCTTCTCCAGTTGTAAATTCATGTTTAATACCTTTCCGATTAGTATAAGCATAACTGCCAATTAATTTTAACTTATCTTGTTTACATAAATAGAATAAACCAACTGACATTTGCAAATAATTAGCTAGTAATGTAATGATATTCTTTGCTAATTGCATCATATCCTGTTCACCACTAACAGTATCGCTCAATTTAGTTTGCCCAGTTTTTAGCCAATTTTGAGTAATATTTTGACTGGTTGATTCAGATAATTTACTTGCTGCTGTTTCTAATGCAATTTTAATTTGACCAAAATCACCTTGGTATTCTGCTTGGGTTATAACGTTTTCACCACCTTCAGCTAATCCTTGCGAAACTTGGACTATATCTTTCACTACTGAATTTAAACTCAATAATGCTGTTTCCATAGAATCTTTAACTTGAATAAAATCACCCTGATATTCTGTATTAGAGGCAATTCGTAAATTTCCAGTGGCTAATCCTTGGGATATTTGCACAATATCTATTACAACTAAGCGTAAATTAATTAAACCAGTTTCTAAAGATTGCTTAATCTGCTTAAAATAACCTTGATATTTTGCTTTTGTGGTTATACTCAAATCACCACTTGCCAAACCCTGTGAAACTTGTACAACATCTGCTATAACCAGACGTAAATTAACTAAACCAGTTTCTAAAGATTGCTTAATCTGCTTAAAATCCCCTTGATATTTTGCTTTTGGAGTTACATTTAGATCGCCGGTTGCTAATCCATGTGAAATTTGGCTAATATCATCAATTACTGTTTTAAAAGAATTTGCAATAAGATCAAAAGCTTTACCAATATCACTCATTTCTCCTCCTAAAGTAATTATTTTATCTAGTTCAGTACGATTCGTAACAATATCCGTTATTTCTCCAGCAACAATTTTATTGGCAATATTCCTAATTAATTGTACAGATTTAATAATTCCAGATGAAATAATGAAACCAAATAGACCACTTAATATAAGCATTATTATTAACATAATTATACTGATAGTAAGAATATTAGTATAAGTAATAATAGAAGTTTCTAGCATTCCATTAGCATTATTAGCAGCATAATCAATCAATGTTTCCATTCTACTATTTAGCAAAGTCACATATTTAGCACCTTTGCCTTTAATTATTATGGTAGCTTCTGATTTTTTACCATTTTCTATCAAGCTAATTACTTCATTCCGAATTGGAATAGATTCTCTAAAAATCTGGATAGTTTTTGCAGTTAATTTTGCTCCTTCGTTACCTATAATCAACTCTTCCACAATTTCAAATTGGTTATAAACTTTTTGTTCATGTTTAGTTACTAGAGACTTAGCTTCTTCAATCTCTTCTCGATTGTTGGCAAGAGCTACATCTTTCATATGACCGTGCATTTTTATAATATTAATATTAGCATTAAGCACTGCTTTAGTGACTTGTAATGGATGGTTATACATTTTGGTAGTCAAATTTGCTAATACACCCATTTGAAAAAAACCATAAATATTAATAATACTAGTTAATATTAGGATTAAAGAAAATGATAATAATAATTTAGTGCGGAGTTTCATTTATATATATATTTAGATTGATCAATACCTTCGCCAATTAGATAGTTGTTTCGGGAATGGAGCGAAGCGGATTTCCCGAAACTCTTAACAAATTTTGACATTAGCGAAGGTATTGTTGATGGAAAGATATTTTAATTGTTCCCGAATTTCAGCTGCAATATCGTTAAGGGCAGAGACGTAGGTCTGACCCCTACACAATTTCAATATGGTAGGGGCGAACCTATGTGTTCGCCCTGCTTGGCTTAGATTTCGGGAAATCCACTTCGCTCCATTCCCGAAACAACCATTAAAGCTATACAGTTAATTACGGACTTTATGTAGGATGTTATGTTAAACTTCATTTTAACATTTTAATTTAGGAATACTAGTATGAATTTTTTTAATAACTTTAAAATAGGAACTAAGATAGTTCTTGGTTTTACTATTATTTTAACACTAATGATTGGAATAGGAACAACATTATTATTGAGTTTAGACAATTTAAAAGATGATTTTATTTTTTTAGTCGAACATGATCAACCAGTATTATCCAATGCCCATGAATTAGCTAAATTAATAGTAGATATAGAAACTGGTGAACGTGGTTTTTTAATCACTGGTGATGAAGAATTTTTAGAACCATACAATATTGGTATGAAAGAATTTGCCCCTTTACTAGAACTAGAAAAACAATTAGTTAGGGACAATCCTTCCCAAGTTAAAATATTAGAAGAAATAGGCCAATTACATAATAAATGGCTCAAACAAGCCGTAAAACCAGAAATTGCTGCCAGACGGGAAATGAATTCTGATTCTATGACTATGGATGAAATAATTAAGATGATTCAAAATGGAACTGGGAAAAAGATTTTGGATAAAATGCGAGTACAATTTGATAATTTTATTCAAACTGAACAACAATTAAATATTGAACGTTCTAATATTGCTAAATATAATGTTAATTTTATAAATAATTTAACTATATGGTTGAATGTAATTAGTATAATTATAGGTATTTTCCTTAGTATATATATTTCTCGCAATATTACTCGTCCATTAAAAAAATTAACTGTTATGGCTAATAATATGGCTGTTGGAAATATGAAACAAACAAATGATTTACAACAGGAAAATATTACTATTAGGCAAGATGAAATGGGAGATATTGGCCGTTCTTATGAAGCAATGACTATTTATTTTAAAATAATTATTGAGGATGTCGTACAAATTTCGCAAAATTTAGCCAATGGCAATTTACAAACTATGCCAGCGGATAAATATAAAGGAGATTTTGTCCAAATTAAAGATTCTATGGAAGAAGCATTATTTAGTTTAGATTTAGTAATTAAAGATATAGTACAAGTTTCTCAAGGATTAGCTGATGGTAATTTGCGTGTTACTTCTAAAACTGAATATAAAGGTGATTTTGTCCAAATTAAAGACTCTATGGAAGTTGCATTATCTAGTTTAAATAATGTAGTTAATGATACAGTGCAAGTTTCTCAAGGGTTAGCTACCGGTAATCTGCGTATAACTCCCCAAACCGAATACAAGGGATATTTTGTACAGATTAAAGATGCGTTAGAAATAACATTATTAGCTCAATCACAAGTTATTAAAGACATAGTACAAGTTTCCCAAGGATTGGCAAATGGTAGCAAAAATGTAGTAGCAAAAGCTGATTATCAAGGTGATTTCATTCAAATAAAGATAGCTTTAGAAGATGCGGCAAATAAATTATCAGAAGCTATGGAGCAAAATGCTATTCAAAATTGGTTAAAAACTGGTCAGACAGAACTGATCAAAAAAATAAGTGGCGAACAAGAAGTAATAGATTTAGCTAAAAATATTTGTGATTTCTTAACTACTTATTTAGAAGCACAGGTAGGAGCATTCTATGTTGTAGAGAATGAAACCAAAATCAAACTAATTTCTAGTTATGCCTACAATCAACGCAAAGGTTTACCTAGTGAATTTCAGCTTGGGGAAGGTTTAGTTGGGCAAGCGGTTCTTGAGAAACAAAAAATTTTAGTGACAGATGTACCAGAAGATTATATTAATATTCAATCTGGAATTGGCGAAGCTGTACCTAGAAATATATTAATAATGCCATTTATGTATGAAAACAGCGTAAAAGGTGCAATTGAACTCGGTTCTTTCCATAAATTTACTTCGATCCAATTAGAATTATTAGAACAAGTGATGCCTAATATTGGAATAACCTTGAACACTGCCGAATCTCGTACTAAAATGCAGGATTTATTGCAGAGTTAAAACTGCTTTAAATATATATATTTCCTAAATAATGTTAAATAAATGTAGGATGCAATGAACGAAGGGAATTGCATCAATAATGCGACTCGAAAGATGTAATTCGTAAACTCATTACATCCTACATAAAATCCGTAATTAACTTTATATATACTTAACTTTTATTAGAACTTATTATGAATAATAGACTACTCACATATATTACCCTATTTATTAGCTTATTTATAGGCTATTTTCTATTAAGAGATGTTACTTGGCAAGGTTCTAAGCAACTACATACATTAATGGAAGTCATAGCTTCTTTATTAGCTTTATTAGTAGGAATAATGGCCTTATTGCATTATTATAGCAAGAAAAATAATACTTTTTTATTTATTGGAACTGGATTTTTAGGAACTGGTTGTTTAGACATTTATCATACAGTAGTAACTTCAACATTTTTCGATTTATATTTTCCTTCTTCACCTCCTTCATTAATTCCTTGGAGTTGGGTTGCATCACGGATATTTTTAGCATTTTCACTATGGTTAAGTTGGATAATTTGGAATAGAGAACAACAAGGTAAAAGCAAAGTTATTAATGAATATATCGTTTATAACATTGCGATATTATTAACAATTAGCTGTTTTATCTTTTTTGCTTTTGTACCTTTACCCAGAGCTTATTATCCTGAGTTATTTTTTAATCGACCAGAAGAATTAGTACCAGCCATATTTTTCTTATTAGCTTTAATTGGTTACTTAAAAAAAGATTATTGGAAAACTGATATTTTTGAACATTGGTTAATTATATCTCTAATAGTTAACTTTATGGGACAAGCTATGTTTATGTCTTTTTCTGGCCATCTGTTTGACACCATGTTTGACAGTGCCCATTTACTAAAAAAAATCAGCTATATATGTGTGTTAATAGGATTATTGATCAATATTTACATCATGTATAAAAGTTCTGAACAATACACCCAACAATTATCTAAGAACAATGATTATTTCAAAACTATAATTGAGGATATAGTACAAGTTTCACAAGGGTTGGCTAATGGTAATCTACAAATTACATTAAAAGCTAAATACGAAGGTGATTTTGTCCAAATTAAAGATTCTATGGAAGAAGCATTATTTAGTTTAGACTTAGTAATTAAAGATATAGTGCAAGTTTCTCAAGGATTGGCTGATGGTAATTTGAGTGTTACTTCTAAAGCTGAATATAAAGGTGATTTTATCCAAGTTAAAGACTCGATGGAAGTTGCATTATCTAGTTTAAATAATGTAGTTAATGATACAGTGCAAATTTCTCAAGGGTTAGCTACCGGTAATCTGCGTATAACTCCCCAAACCGAATACAAGGGATATTTTGTACAGATTAAAGA
>DAOUSL010000082.1 GCA_030627235.1 Thioploca sp. | reverse complement strand
TGACCCACCTCCACCAGCTAATGAATGCGACGACATAGAAGTACAAGCCCAATTAATGGAACCATTTACCCTTTATAGTGCTGTCAGACCAATGGTTATTTCAGAACATATGATTATGGACGAATGGCCAATTCCACTATCCAGTGTTATAACACCACCTACTGGAGTTTATACAGCAAATTTAGAAACTCATGACCGATTCCACATTGATGCTACCATGAAAACCGAATCCGAAGGAGTTGCCAGTTGCTTTGCCGGCAAAACCATCCACTTTATCTATAATCTAACTACCGGAACTTTTGGATGTAATACAGATATTCCTGCTGAATATATGACATTATTTCCAATGACTTGCACTCCATAAACGGATATATGGTTGTATTAACGAAGTTAAATTGCCAAAAGATATTAGAATATAATGAGTTTACGAATTACATCTTGATGCAATTCCCTTCGTTCATTGCATCCTACATTTATTTAAGTTACAAAAATACTTTGTATTATTCTTAACTTCCACGTTGGGAACACACTTCCAAGAAGCTCTGCTTCGTCACTATGAAATTCTATTTTCTACTATTTCACAAACTTAATATATTTAAAATCCTGTTCAAAATATTAAATATTATTAACTCATAATCACACAAATAAATTAATCGCTCTCATAGAACCCCCCATCCCCTTATTCAAAAGATTTACGTTTAAAAATAGTATTATCATTATATTTGCAATCCCACTTTGTATAGATTAGACTTTTTAAATATTGCATAGATAAATCTTCTGAATTCATAAATGGAATCAAAGAAAATTAATTTAGACTGCTGCAATAGTCAAACCCATGTGAGTATCATAGCTGGGGAGTTATAGCAATTCTTAATTAATAAAAAATCTTGATAGTTTTATTGAAAATTAGTTAAATATCGGAAACAATGCTATAAAAGTATTTATATCCAAAATTTTTAGTTTAATATTTTTAATTATAATTTCTCAATTTTAACGAGGATTAATTGTATGAAACGCCTAAAGGCATGTATTATTTCAACAACCTTGGGATTAACGATAAGTTTTACCGTTATTCCAACCCAAGCAGAACCTATAGGATCATTACCCCAGCTTAAGATTGATCAGGCTAAAGCTGAATTAGGTAAACGATTATTTTTTGATCCAAGATTATCCGGTGATGCAATAATTTCATGTGCTAATTGTCATCAACCAGAAAACGGATTTAGTTATAATCAACCATTGTCATTAGGCTATCCAGGTAATGGCCATTTTCGTAATGTTCCAACTGTTATCAATGCAGCTCATAAAAAAATTTGGATGCACGATGGGAGAATTGGTACTAATTTGAATGATGTAACTCGTGGTATGCTCACGGAAGATTACATCATGAATATGGATATGCGGCTTATGCAAGAACGCATTAAGCAAGACCCAGTATATGTAAAAATGTTTGCAGATGCTGGTTATGGTGAACCTTCTAATGGAAAAGTGCGGAAAGCTATTCCAGAATATTTAAAGACCTTGACATCTCGTAATGCTCCTTTTGATAACGACAAAATGTCTGAAGATGCTAAAAAAGGTTTAGAATTATTCAAAGGTAAGGCTAATTGTATTGCTTGCCATGATGGAGCATTATTTTCGGATGAGCTATCACATAATACTGGTGTACCAGAAAATTTGGATATATTTCTTGATCCTATGAGCCATCAAGCTTTTATTGCTTACAATATGTTTATGGGCAACGAAAATTACATGAATCTAAAACGTGATCCAGGTACTCATGTGCAGACTCATAAAGCTGATGGTAGTGATATGGGTAAGTTTATGACTCCATCTTTACGAGAATTAAAATACACAGCTCCTTACATGCACAATGGTATGTTAGCAACTTTACAGGATGTAGTGGCTTTTTATAATAATGGTGGTGGAATAGATAGCAATAAAGATTCTTTGCTAAAACCATTAGATTTGACTGAGGAAGAACAAAACCATCTAATAGCTTTCTTAGAATCTTTATCTGGCACAGCTCTTACTTCTCAAGAGTATGTTTGGAAACAAAAATTTCCATATAAATATGAAGCTATTGCTGATTGGCATAACGTTCGTAATTAATAGGAGCAAATAATGTTTAGATATACTAAAATAGTTGGATTAGCTGTAATTTTAGCGGTAAGTTATCAAATTAGAGCTGATGAGGTTAAAAATGATGTAGAAATACTCCCACCATTAGCTCCATTAGGCGAACCTCCAATTCCTCCGGATAATAAACAGTCGGATGCTAAAATTGAGTTGGGTAAAATGTTATTTTTTGATCCACGCCTTGGTGGTGATACTTCTACTCCCTGTATTGTTTGTCATGAACCAAGTCAAGGTTGGGCATTTAATGACGGCCTATCTAGAGGTTATCCCGGTACTGTGCATTGGCGAAATAGTCAAACCATTATCAATTCTGCTTACTATAATAAATTATTCTGGGCTGGAGCTGCTGCATCTTTAGAAAAACAAGCTCCTTCAGCTGCTAAAGGTGGAGTTGCTGGGAATGGTGAGAATGATTTAATGGAAGCTAGATTAGCCTTAATTCCAGAATATCGTAAGCGTTTTAAAGAAGTATTTGGTGGTGAATGGCCACTTATTGATGATGCGTGGCGTGCTATTGCTTCTTTTGAACGTACTTTAATCCAACGAGATACACCACTAGATAAATATTTAATGGGTGATAAATCTGCGTTGTCTGATGAGCAGATACGTGGTATGGATGTATTTACTGGCAAAGGTAATTGTATCCAATGTCATAATGGAGCATTGGTTTCCGATGAACGTTATTATAATATTGGAGTGCCATCAGCTGAACGTTGGGAAACAGATGGTTTAGCCCAGATAACTTTCCGCTTTGAAATGTATGCTAAAGGTTCTAATGAAGAATTATACCGTACTGCTAAAGCTGATCCTGGTTTATATTTCCGCTCTAAAAATAAATGGGACAAAGGTAAATTCCGTACACCTTCATTACGCTATACCATGTACACAGCGCCTTATATGCACAATGGAGTGCTTCATACTTTAGAAGAAGTAGTTGATTTCTATAATCAGGGTGGAGTTGATAAAAATGGTAAAACTACTGGTTGGCCAGAGAATAAAAGCAAAATTATCAAACCATTAGGCTTAACCAATGTCGAAAAAGAAGACTTAGTAGCTTTCTTAAAGGCTTTCTCTGGTGATGAAATTTCTATGGAAAGACCTAAATTGCCACCATACGTTCCTCTATTCACAAAAGATGAATTGGAAGCATTGGAAAAATGAAACAGACAGCAGACCTGACAGGTTTTCAAAACCTGTCAGGTCTAACAACAGGATTTTAAATATGACAACTAATAAAGAATCTGCGATTGAACATGGTAAATGTATGTTAAATCGTAGAGAATTTCTGCTTTATAGTGGGGCTGCTACAGCTGCTACTAGTACGATTACTCTATTTCAAGGTACTGCTCAAGCTCAAGAAGCACGGGTGGTTTCATATCCACGTAAATTAATCGTTAGACTTAGTGATTTACATGAAAATGAACCATTTGATTTTAATTATCCAGATGATGGCAAAAATTCCCAATGTATGGTAGTTAAAATGGGAGTGGAAGCTGGTGGTGGTGTAGGAGAACAAAAGGATATAGTGGCATTTAGCTATCTTTGTACTCATCAAGGTGGCCCTTTGCAATCGAGTTATAAAGTAACCGATGACCAACGCACAGTAGGTCAATGTCCATTCCATCTATCAGTATATGACTTACGTCGACATGGAATAATTGTGTCTGGACAAGCGTATCAAAGTTTACCGCAAATTATGTTAGAACTGGATGGTGATAATATTTACGCATCTGGAATGATGGGTTTATTGTTTGGTCGTAATCAAAATTTGATGGAGGTTTAAAAAATGTCAACTAATTATTATTTACCTGAAGATCAGGCTCCATTGCCACCTAATCATGCTGATGTTTTAACTACTTGCTGTGATTATTGTATCGTTGCCTGTGCCTATAAAGTTTATCGTTGGCCTATAGGTTCTGGTGATGGTGGAACTAAAGCTGATGAGAATGCTTTTGGGATAGAATTTCCTAGTAGTCCATTACAAGATTGGGTTGCACCAGCTCAACATAATGTAGTAATGCACAAAGGTATTCCGCATAATGTGGTGATTACGCCAAATAAGGAAGCAACCACGGTTAATACCAATGGTGATTCTAGTATGCGGGGTGGGTTAATCGCCCAAAAATGTTATAATCCAAAAACTCCGACTAGGGATCGTTTGACTACTCCATTGATACGGATGTTCGGAACTTTGCAACCAGTGCCTTGGGATTTTGCGTTAGATATTGCGGCCGAAGTGGCTAAACATGTAATTGCCAAACATGGTGCAAATGCTTATTCCATGAAGACGTTTTCCTATCAGTATATTGAGAATACCTATGCAGTTACTAAATTTGCGTTACGGCATATAAATACTGCCAGTTTCACTTTCCATGATACCCCTGCTGATGTAACTTCTACTCCTGGTTTCCGAGATGCTGGATTTGATAATTTCGGGCCTTCTTACGATGATTGGAGTTCAGCAGAAGTATTGATGTGTTGTGGTACTGACCCATATGAAACTAAGACCATTCTGTTTACCCAACATATTATGAAAGGTATTCAGAAAGGCATGAAAATGATCATGATAAATCCACGGGAAACTGCTGGAGTAGCATATGTCAAGAAAATGGGTGGCTTACATTTAGACCTTTATCCTGGTACTGATACCGTATTATTAGGGGCAATTGCTCGTATCATAGCAGAAAATGGTTGGGAAGATAAAGACTGGATCAAGAATTGGGTCAATAATCAATGGGAATCTAATTCTGGATTTGGACAAGGCACTCGGAACACTCCTTGGCAATGGCGTACTACTTGGGGTAAATTCCAAACTAAAGGTTTTGAGGATTACAAAAAATGGTTATTATCTCAACCTGAATACGAATTAGAAGCTGCTGCTGAACTTACTGGAGTTGATGCTGCTAAAATTAAACAAGCTGCTGAATGGATTGCTAAACCTAAAGAAGATGGCACACGGGTAAAAGCTTCATTTGGAATTGAGAAAGGTTTTTACTGGTCAAATAATACTGGTAATACCAATGCCATTTCTTCCTTAGCTACTATCTGTGGTGCTGGCGGTCGAGAAGGTAGAGTCGTCGGACGATTTGGTGGTCATCAACGTGGCGGTAGACGTGGAGGAGGCTTGCCTCGTAACAAATCACCAGAGAAAGTACCAGGTCGTAGAAGGAGAGCTTTGGATACTGACCGTTGGTTGGTTTCTGGACATACTCGTTTTGCTCATGTGGTTGGTACTACTTGGATTCAGGCTATGTCTGGTTCGCAGGGCTTGCAACAGAAATTCCAAGAATTAGTAGTTAATAATCCTAATCAAGTGCGTAGCTATGACAAGCAAGAGATTATCGATAGTTTAAAAGCTCGAGCTGATTCTGGTGGGATGGTAGTGATAAATCAAGATATTTACCTGCGGAATCCGATTGGAGCTCAATTTGCTGATATTATTTTTCCAGCAGCAACTTGGGGTGAAGAAGACTTCATGCGAGCAAATGGTGAACGAAGATTGCGTTTATACCAAAAGTTCTATGATCCTCCGGGTGATGCACGACCAGATTGGTGGATTATCGCTCAGTTGGCTAAAAAAATGGGTTTTGATGGTTTCGACTGGCAGAATTCCAATGATGTAGCCGAAGAATCTTCTCGTTTTAGTCGTGGTGGTAGAAAAGCTTTCCATATGATTAAAGTTTACGCTCATAAGCATGGTCGGACTTTACATGAACAATTGCGATTATTGGGTGCGGATGGGATTCAAGGCCCAACTTTTATCAATGATAAAGGTGAATTAAAAGGTACTAAGCGGTTACATAATACTGAAATGACTCCAGAAATGGTCAAAGAACGTTATGGAGAGAATGGCCCAGGTGGTGCGAATATGGTCAATAAAAAGATGACTCATTTCAATACCCAAACTGGTAAAGTTAATCTGCAAAAACACCCTTGGAGTCTGTTCTCAGATTTCTGGACTTGGATGAAACCAAAAGATGAGGAATTATGGTTTAGTAATGGTCGAATCAATGAGGTGTGGCAGTCTGGATTCGATGATGTACAACGACGACCTTATATAACCCAGCGTTGGCCAGAGAATTTCTTGGAATTACATCCAGATGATGCGAAGAAACGTGGAATTGAGTCGGGTGATTACGTGATGATGTATTCAGATCGGGTTGCAGCTCATAAGGATACGATTCTTGGGGTTGGTGGCGATGATTTCCAGTTTTCTAAGTTGATGGAAAATGGCCATATCGAATTGTCAAAAGCTGCAGTGACTGCGGTTGCTATCGTAACTCCTCATATCAAAAAAGGTGTGATGTATGCGATGTTTATTGATATGCGACAACCAACTAATGCGTTATCTGCTCGGGTAGTTGATAACATAAGCGGTAATTACAACTATAAGATGGGTGTTGCGAAGGTTAAAAAGCTGGGTGAATCTAAGTATAAGACAGAGTTTAGAAGTATGTCGTTTGCTCCGAGGAATATTACTTAGGTGATTTTGTTTTTCATTAACCATTCTTAATTCACAGTTAATCATTCACAATTAAAGATTTTTTAAAACCTTTTTAATTGTGAATTAGTGAATTAAGAATGGTTAATTATTAATGAAAGGCTAAACATTGGGAGTTTATTATGGCTAGAGGAGATGATATTGAGGAAAGATTGATTGATTTTGCGGTCAGGATTGTTAATCTTTGTTCTCATTTACCAAATACACAAGCTGGTAAACATATTGGTGGGCAAATTTTACGCAGTGGAACTTCTCCAGCAGCTAATTATGCAGAAGCTAGAAGTGCTGAGAGTGGTAAGGATTTTGTGCATAAATTGAAAATTGCTTTGAAAGAGTTGAATGAAACAAGGGTTTGGCTGAAAATTATTCATAAATCTGAAATATATCCTGAATCTAAATTACGAAGTTTAATTGATGAAAGTGATGAATTGTGCAAGATTTTGAATTCAAGTATTATGACGGTTCTTGGTAAGAAAAAGAATTAGTTGTTTTAATTAGTAATTAATTATTCTTTATTCACTAATTCACAATTAAAAGTAATTGATTTAGTTCAATATAAAATTTGGAGATATTTAAATGCCTGAGAAAATTTATTGTAGTGAATGCCGATATTTTTGTGATTATAATGAAAATGTTTATGGAAGTAAAATTCATTGCCAACATAGTTCAAATGTTTATATTCCTAGTATACCTGACAATGAAATATATAGAGGAGGTGTATGAACATCTAAAAAATTTAAAAATGAACCTCATGTTATAAATAGTAATAATCAGTGTAAAAATTACGAATATTCATTTTATAAGGCAAATACAGCAATTATATGGATAGTAATAGTTATATTTTTTTTAATCTCGTTTGTAATTTTTGCTAGATCAAACAAGGTTGATAAAATTCAAAATGGTTCATATTCTCAACATTCTGATTTAACTAATATTGTTACTGAAACACATCAGCGACAAAAATTAACTATACCAAATTATCCTTTGAATCAATATGGATACAAATCATCTATTGGTAATACTCCGCCACAACTTAAAGATTACAATGGAAATATAGGTAGATGGCTTACTGATTCAGAAAAATGGAATAAACGCTTAATTGATGATAAGATGCCACAACTTAAGGATTACAATGGAAATACAGACAAGTGGGTTGCCGATTCAAAAAAATGGGATACACGTTGGAATAAACGTATTCTTGAATTAAAAAATTCTCGACAAGACTATAATAATAAAAATAATTTTAATTATCTTTCAAACCAATATGGATACAAATCATCTATTGGTAATACTCCGCCACAACTTAAAGATTACAATGGAAATATAGATAAATGGATTGCTGATGGGGAAAAATGGAGGAAACATGCTAACCAAAATAAGACACAATAACACGTAGACTGGGTTGATAAAAAATCATTTTCTGGGTTACACTTTCGCTAACCCAGCCACTCCCATCTGTCTGAATAAGAATTTTCAGAATGTTTTTTACTTTAAGAATCTTGATGTTGTTCTTACAAATAGTCACCGTATCCCAAACATTGTTATTAACTTTATGATAAATAATTAAGACCTGTAGGGTCGGTGCAATAACGTGAAACCGACCGTTTCAATAAATTTGATTAATACAAATGATCGGTTACGCTCTGCTTCACCGATCCTACCCGACTAAAAAATTAATAAAATTATTTAAAGCATTATCAATATGATAAATATGGTTTTATGAATATATTTAATGATATACCAAAACAATTAACTGAAGAGCTTATCGATATTTTGGTAAATTCTAATGGAGTAAGAATTGAAAAAATTGTTTCCAGAGGACATAAATCAAAACCAAATTTTTGGTATGATCAGCCTGAAAATGAGTGGGTGATTATATTGAAGGGATCGGCTAAATTAAGATTTAAATTAAATAGTAAAATTATTCATTTAATGGAAGGTGATTTTGTCAATATAACTGCCCACGAAAAACATCGAGTTGAATGGACAAGCGAAGAAGTTATTTGGTTAGCTGTATTTTATAGTAATTCTGATAGTACGTAGGCTGGGTTGAAGAAATGAAACCGACCAAATATATTAATTAATAATTTCTGTTTACATCATAATGGTCGGTTATGCTTCACCGACCCTACGGGCTTTCTTTGCGTGAATTATACCTCTTACCTAATTTATTTAACATTCACTCTTAAGTCCACTGTTTTCCATGATTCGTTTGATAAAGTTCCATTAATAGCTTTTTCAACAAATGTTTCCAAATTTATTGGTTTAAAAGTAGCAATAGCTTTAAAATATTCTTGCCCTTTTTTTAACCTTATATCTTTTACAAAAGTATCATGTTTTTTTCCTTTTCCATCATGTTTTCCTTTTCCATCTTTTTTCAAATGTCCATAAGTTTTTCCAGCTTCTATGGATTCACTAAATAGTATGGATATTTTCCCTGTTGGTGAAATATTAAGTAAAGTTAAATAGACTATTTTTCCTTGTTTGAGTCCATCCACCTGATAGCCAATTTTAACTTTTTTACGACGATTAAAGCGTTTTTTCCCAGGCTTATCTAGCCATAATGATATAGTAAATGGAGCTTTAGGATTATCTAAACATTTTATTTGAGTTGCAAGGTTACCTGTTTTGCACTTAGAAATGTTATGCGAAATTACGGTCTTATTATCCAAAGGTTTCGAGACTTTGATGTGGGGAGCTTCTAATGGTTTTAATATTTCAGTAAGGTCATTGCTTGAAGATTTTGGAATCTCGATAGGTATACTACTACCAATTTTTGAAGATTCAATAGACTGATTAGTAATAGGTTTTAAGGTTTCAATAGGTGATGTTTGGTTATTTACTGATTGGGCGACAATAGGTTGAGAATCATCCAACCAATTATCAGCAACTTTATTTAGAACGATTAACATGCTGCTTATCAATAATGTAGATAATACACCTAATATCCATTTTACAAATGCATTCATTTTAATTTTCCATTAATAATTAATTTAATATCTGTATGTCAATTTTTAAATGATTACAAATTGCAATTATTGTGCAAATTTTGTTTAGATGAAGAATAGCATCTATATTTTTTGTAAAATAAAAAAGCGTGTGTGAATGATGCCTGAAAAGGTGTTATTCCTTACGAACCAGATTATATTTCATCATCAATCTATACCCAAAATCGCATCAATTATTTAGGTAATTTTAAACGTAGATTACCAGATTTTACTCGAATTTTTTCAGCCATTGTAGTATGTAGGCTGGGTTGAAGAAAGGAAACTCAGCTTACTTCTCCAGAAGCTAATTATGTAGATGTTTCTATAATTTTTATCTCAGCATCGGTTAAATCATATAGTTTATATACCAGTCGGTCAATTTGATTGTCGGTGGCTTCGATTTGGCGTTGTAGCATGTTTCTGGTTTGTGGAATTTGAGATTCGGTAAGTTTTTTGTTTAAATCCAACATTTGAGTAACAAGGTTTACCATTTGGTCATGGAGTTTCTTTTCGGTGGGGATTGAAAAGTTGATAGTGCGAATAGGCATAGAATTTAATTCATTTGTTCCAACATTGTTATTAGTGCTTGTTATTTTAAATCTCCATTGAAAAAGTAACGAATTAAGTAAACCAAGAAGGTATTTCAAGCTATATTTGGATATTGATATTACTGAAATTGAATTAGTAGAATCAGCAAAATATGCTTTTGGTTCCACAATTGTTGCAACAATTCGGAGTTTTTCATCAATACCAGTTATTCTTTGTGTTGCAATACGTTTGTATTCAACAATATCTTTCTTAGACTTTTCATCTAAAAAAGTTTTTTCATCAAACCATTCTTTACAACCTTGACTCAATTTTTTATTTAGACGGTAATAACCTATTTCTACACCTTTCAACAGTTTTATGTTTTTAGAGTTGTTTGTAATATATTTACGATATACTGTTTGGTTAATTTCTCCTCTTCTAACAATATAATCACTAATTTCTTCAAGCCGAACAACTTTTGATTTAGAGTATATTTTTTTGCAAATTTTCCAACTATCAGCATTAGCTAATGGAATTGGTAAATTTTTAGGATCAAGCATAGAAGAATCATTTAAAGAAATAATATTTTCTTTTGAATAACTATCAAATCCGTTGGCTGAATAAACTTTAATATTTATTTTATTATCGCTGTTATCTTTTCTCTCTCCAGTGATAATAACAGTAGATAATTTAGTATCAATAAATATTCGTTTATGAGGATTGTCTTTTTGAGGAAAACAATCTGCAAATAAATTTTTATATGAAACAAGAAGTTCTTTTCTTATTTTAGAACAACTTATATCTGCCAAAATTGACAATGGTAGTATCATTCCAAATATACCTGATTGTCGTAGTAATAATATTGATTTTACAATAAAAAATCTAAATAAATTCAATTTACCACCTAATGCAGGAGTGTAATAAGAAGTCATTTTAACATAATCATTAAGAATATTATGTGGCCATGAAGATTTACTACGTTGTTTTTCCATTACATCATACGGTGGATTCCCAATCACCGCATCAAACCCACCATTTTGCATAATAGCAGCAAATTCCATCTCCCAATCAAAAGCATTTACCTTATACATCTCCTCATCATCAAAAGACCTCTGTTGATTTGCATAAAAATCCGAACCAATCAAAGAATTACCACATTTAATATTATTCTCCAAATCCGGCAAAACCCTCTCCTGAAACATCGCTAATTGATTGCCAATAGTCTGCTCATTTTCCCCTTCCAACACTTTCAACAACAAAGACAACTTAGTAACTTCAACCGCCTGCGAATCAATATCCACACCATAAATATTATTCAATAAAATCTGCTTTCTTTCATCAGTAGTCAATCGCCATTCCTTATTAGTTGATTGATAAATACGTGGTTTTTTCATCCTCGCCAATTTATCTGGATTACCACTTACATACTGTTCAAGATGCCAATCTAACAAAAACTGATAAGCCCCAATAAGAAATGAACCCGAACCACAAGCTGGGTCTAATATTTTTAACTTACTTACCACCCCCTTTGGACTCTTACCTTCAACCAATTTTCCTACCGTCTGTTTTACAATGTAATCAACAATATAAGTCGGTGTATAATAAACTCCACCAGCTTTCCTAACTTCTGGTTTTTCTTCTATTTTAGCCTGATGATTCGGCGTTAAACGAATTACTTTACCAAGAAATTTCTCATAAACCTGCCCCAATATATCAGCCGGCAACACAGAAAATTCATAAGGACTATCTGGATAATAAAGATTAATAAAAATATCCTTTAATACCTTATCATCAATAGATAATTTAGGTGTAAGTACATCAAAATGTTCCCGATTCTTCTCTTTCTTAAAATGAAATAAACCGGAATTATATTTATCATCTGCCTTACGGAATAACTGAAACAATTTTTTATAAATATGTTCACCATTCTGCAAAGCCATCAATCTACCATAAGGCTCAATTCCTCGATCTTCACAAATTCGCAAAAAAATAATTCTGTCTACAGTCTGCTGAATTGAAAAATTAAGCTCTCTCTGAGATAAATTCGGATTGCGTAACGCAATATTCTTAGCTAAAACTTCCCGCCACCGCTCAATTTCCTGCAAAAATACCGTATCAACTTCAGTCGTCCCTTTTTTCCTCGTTTCACTATACTTATCAAACGAACCTTTTAAAATAGCTTCTTGAGAAAATATATTTTTAATCTCTTCCCAATGCTCAATATAATCCGTATATTGGAAATAAAGGATGCGAGAATGAGAAGCTTTATCAGTTTTAACCGGTTTTGTCCGGCAATCATAAACCGCAAATTCCTCAAAATTAGTTAAAATACTGAGAGGTAATTTAGCACTCCATCCATAACGACGTAATTGATATGCCGAATTCATATCAGTTTTCAAATTAATCGCTGGTTTTTTAGCTTCCAGAAAGAACTTACGCACCCCACCAACTCGAAAACAATAATCTGGAGCCTTTGTAGAATTACCAATTTTTATTGCATCTTCATGAATTACATCTTTATACGCTTCTGCATAACCTTGTTCATTCGTTATATCCCAACCCAATTCCTCAAACAATGGGTCGATAAATTCACGACGTACTTGAGTTTCATTGTAAGGACTTTTCTTATAAGTTGCTAAATTATAATCGAAAGTTTCAACTAGTTTTTTTATTTTATCGGGTGGGTTCATGTGTTTATAAAAAGATAATATGTTTATTGGCAGTAATTTTTAATCATAACAACAGCACGTAGGCTGGGTTGAAGAAAGGAAACCTATCATTCCAAATTAATTGATAATTTCTGGGTTACGCTTCGCTAACCCAGCCTACTTCAATCTGTCTTAATCGTATCACATTTTTAATTTCCGATTTATTATGCTCTGCACCATAAAAAAAGTACACGATACTGGATTTATCAAAGTTTGAGAAATAATTCCTTCAGGAGAGCGGTCATTTGGAGAAACTGTATTTATTTTTCGATAACCTTCAAGCATAACTTGTTTATCTATAAAATCGGTAAATATTTTAATATCTTCAACATGTTTTAAAGTAATAGTTAAATTATCTCCATATTGCAATATAAAATATTCACTGCCACCAATACAATAACTTTCTTGAGATTTACTCCAAGATTTATGGATTATAGTTCCAGTTAATTGTTCTAATTCAATGGTTTCAGATTGCAATATAGGTAGCTGGAATATAGAAATTAAGAAAGTAAGCGTAATTAATAAATTAGACATATTATTCTCACTAGTGATAACAAGATTGGTAATTTTTAGAAGGGTTTTATATATGAAAGGAGATCATTAAGATTAAACCACCGATAGAATCGGTGGAATAAGAATATTTTTACTTAATTTAACAATAACTTATTTGGCTGTTGATTCTTTTTTAATTAAATAATCAAGAACTTTCATCATTTCATTATAGCCATTTGCCATTTCGCTAGTTAAACGATACTTACCATTTACAATAATTACTGGAACTCCACCAATACCATAACCTTTAGTCATAGTTTTAGCACGATTAATTTGAGTAGTAACCCAAAAAGAATCGTATGTATCATTAAAATCTTTCACACTCACACCATGCTTAGAAAACAATTTTTGCAAGGATCTTTTATTATTCATATCACGATTATCATCATGTATAGCCTTAAAAAGAGGAGTGTGTATTTTGTTTGAAACTTTTAAAGCTTCTGCTACATAATAAGCTTTTGCTAATGGTAAACGCCGATCATTATTACCAAAAACTGCTGGCATATTTATAAAATGTACATTTTTTGGCTTGTTATTTTTCCAATCTTTTAAATGGCTTTCATCAAACCGATAACAATGTGGACAGGTATACCAAAATAATTCTACTACTTCAACTTTACCTTCAGGAGCAGAAGTTTGTTGTGGAGGAGTTATTAACTCATATTTACCTGCATAACTATCATCTGCAATAGCAGTTTGAAACATCATAATCAAACATATAAAAACTAGTTTAGTATAAACTTTCATAAATTTATCCTTTAAATTAATGTTAAAGACAACCACAAAGGATTGCCTTTTTTAATTATTACATATTTTGTATATAAGCAGCTACAGCTTTCATATCATCAGAAGATATTTTCTTCGCTACATCTTTCATAACAGCAGCAGCACCTTCAGGATTACGAACATCATTTTCGTAATTTTCTAACTGTTTAACTGTATAACCAGCATTTTGGCTACCAATAGTTGGGTAATTAGCCATTGGATTACCTTTACCAGTTATACCATGACAAGCAACACAAGCAGGCACACCATCAGCTTTATTACCACCACGATAAATCTTTTCTCCACGTTTGATTAAATCAGATTCAACTGGAGTAGATTTAACGGTTTGACTACTAAAGTAAGCAGCTAAGTCAAGCATATCTTGATCACTTAATGGTGCAGACATCAGAGCCATTGTTGGTTCATTACGAGTTTTAGATTTAAAGTCTTGCAATTGTGTAGCAAGATAATTTTCATGTTGACCAGCAAGTTTAGGCCAAATTGGGTTAATATTACTATTACCATCAGCACCATGACATGGAACACAAGTTACTGATTTAGTTTTGCCTGCAGTTACATCACCATTATCTGCAATTACGACTGAACTACCAAGAGTTAAAATACAAAAAGCAAGGGTTAGTTTTTTCATTCATTTGTCCATTAAAAATTGGAGGTTAATATTGTAAACAATATATGGTTTAAAGTTATTTCTCAGGTTTTTCTTAAAAAAAACTAGCATAAATTTAATATTTAACTCGACTATCAAGTTTTTTAACAGGAATTTGGCATCATATAGAATAAACCACTTGATGTAGAGACAAGGCATGCCTTGTTTCTACAATAAAACTTGATAGCTGAGTTTAAGAACTATTTATCTTTTTTCCACCATGCGACATCAAGTTCTCCTTTGGCTTTCCTTTTTTTAGTGCTAAGTTTGCTGAAAAATTTTTGACCTGTCTCTTTTTCTACATTCTTAACTGACATTACATAATCCCATAATTTATTAGCTCGGATATTTTCATTGGGAAAGATAAATCCTATACAACGATCATGTTTAAAAGAATATATCACTTTATAGAAGGCAATAGGAAGTGGAATATTATTGATAATTTTTGGATCATCAGAATAAATTGGGCCAGCAATAATCATTAATTTACCTTTGTCACATGCCCAGTTCCTAATAGTATTCTCCAAACTTCCCCATACTTGTCTATTTAATTTTGGATGTTGCAGGGCGATATTGGACATAGCAAAAGTTTGTTCATTACTTTTATGACTAAAATCAATTGATGCGCTTGGTGCAAGATGACCTTTATCATAACCCGTATTCCTGAAATTTTCAGGATCGACTCGATATTCTTTTGGTATATCTTGATCAGCATAAAAGCCATCATCCCTTTCAACATCAATTCCAATAGAACCTTTAGAAATAATATAGGCAACCCATGCCGCACATTTACGATCAAAAACATAGCCTAAACTATAACCATCTCGATCAAGTACTAAATCAGTTTTGCATGGTTCACCTAATTTTTTATGATTGTTAAATTTATATATCCAAATATAAGTTTTATGCCGATTTGGCCATAAATAAATTAAAAATATATATTGTGCTAATGCACCTGCTACAAAACCGCCAATTCCGATTATGGTATAGGTTAAATTCATAATTGATATTAAATATTAGCTTATGTTATATAAAATTTTCAGATTTGATTGACCATAGTCATACCAAATAATTGATACTCTTTTGAATTTAATTAATAATTAAGCATTATAAAATCAAAAATTGCTATAATTTATTATCGAGCAAATAATATCAAAGGTTAATTATACCTAATAATTTCAATATGACGAAATTTTTAATAAAAAATTCTTTATTAGGCATTTTTAGTTTGATAGTCTCAGTTTAAACTTTTTCTAACTATTTCTTTCCTATACAAAGGTTTAGGATGACATATTTTAAAATTTAAATGTAGAGTGAATTGTATCAATCGTGTTGACTCGAAAGATGTAATTCGTAAATTCATAAAATCCATAATTAACTGTATAGCTTTATTTAGGTAATGATGACTATTTATCATTTTCTATAAAATGAACTATCTGCTCATAAAATTCTATCCAAGTTTGTTTTACAGATGGAGTGAAATCTTCACCAAGGTAATTTTCTAATACCTTAACTAATGCCTTACCAGCAACTGGGTAATATTCCGGTTTAATATTACGAGCAAGATGTCTTTCATTCATTTCTTGGATCGATGATATTATGGCATCAAAATTATTGATTCCTTGGGTTAAAAACCCAATCATATTAGCAACCATTTGTTTTTTATTTTTTTGATCAACTTTATTGAACTTCTCTTTTAAAGATGGATCAAGTTTATAAAATTCTTTAAAAAATTGGTTGGTAAATTTATCTAATTGTGGGAATACTTTTTCTAAGGTTGACTGCACTAAAAAAACTGTGTCTGATTGTTTAAAACCAGTAATTTCATACAATGTATGTGATCGATTTTGACCTCGAAGTTGAGTAGTGGAAATTTTATTATTTGCAACTTCATCTTGGATATGCTCAATCATTTCTTGGGAAGCTAAAATTTGAGTATTAAATTCTTTGTTGGCGGCTTCAATACGGCTGGCAATATTTACACTGTCGCCTATAACCGTGAGCTGTTTGTTTGCACAGTATCCAACTTCACCTACAATGACAGTTCCATAATGTAGACCAATCCTAATTTTAAATTGATGATCGAATTGTCTTGCTAAATATTTATTTAGTTCTTTAAGACGAGCTACCATTCGTAAACTAGCACGCACTGCATTTAAACCATTATTTTTAGGATTCTCATTATCACAACCAAATAATGCTAAAAAACCATCTCCTAAATATTTGTCAATATAGCCACGGTTAGAAAAAATAGGTTCGCCAATTTCTCTATAGTATCTATTTAATAGATGAATAACATCATAGGGATTGTTTAAATGTGAGGCAGTGAAACCAGTAAAATTTTCCACATCACAAAACATAACTACCAATGAACGTTCTTTTGCTTCGATATTGATATTTCCTTCAGAACGTGCTAAATCCACATCTGTTTGATCAATTACTAATCGTTTAATGGTAATATCGCCTAATACTTTAGTCTGACAAGCTAACCGTATATCATCTGTCCATTTTTTATCTTCGGATATTTGTTTTTCAGCATCAGTACGAGGTGCAAGATTATCTTTGCCTTTTAGAACGCTAATACGACAGGTAGTACAACGTGCGTTGCCTCCACATACATGGTAGTGTTCTACATTGTTATGCAAAGCTGCTTCTAAAATTGTACTATCTTTATTAGGTTTTACAATAATATTTGCTTGGTTATCTTCTTGGTAAATAATAGTTGTCATATTTGTCTTAAATTAGTTTGTCAATTTTGATCAGAATTAGTTAGACTAAGATTCTTAGTTGTCTAAATATAGATTATGGTTTTTTTTAATAAAAACTCAAATAATTTCTTAAGCAATAAATATGAAAATACTATTCCAACAATATGTATGAGCCTATCCCAGTAATACTCGACTATCAAGTTTTCTTGTAGAGACAAGGCATGCCTTGTCTCTACGTCATTTAATTAACGAGAAGTTTAACCTGTTCAATATAATCTTTATAGGTTTTTATTCCAGTTAAATCATAGAGTTCTTGCCAGAGATTGATGGCGGTTTGGTATTGGAGTTTTGCTTGGATTTCGTCTTGATAAATACCACCTAATTTATAGTAGGAAATAGCTAAACCATTTTTCAATTGCACATTTTTAGGATTCGAGTCATAGAGTTGTTTAAATAACTCGACTTCTAATTCAAAGAACTCAAGAGCTTTATCGACTTGGCCCAAAGCTTG
>DAOUSL010000075.1 GCA_030627235.1 Thioploca sp. | reverse complement strand
CGAGGATTGAATCTGCTGGTAAAGTTCGCTCTTACGCTGGACTTCTCGTTCATGTTTTTGGAAGACTCTTTGCTACTTTTCTGGGGACATATTCGATTTAGCTCTTAATTCACATTTAATTGTTCTACTACAGAAAAATTACCAAAAATTGAATTAGCTCATTCTGAAGTTAATATTCCAAAATCTTATAGAAACTGGAATCTTAATAGACGAGGTACAAATAAAAAAGGACAAACCTTATTTAATCTGGTTAAAAAAATAGATGGTACAAAGTGGCAAAAGTATCTTGGAATTTGGAATCAGAAGAAAGCAGATAAACTTATAGATGAGCTAGAATTAGAAAGTGTAAAGTAAATTCTAACTTAATCTTGGAGGTGAACTTTAAGCTTCTCAAGAATGGTGTTATCCTGGTGAAACGTTCCACGCTTCTCTGAATCGCTATGGTCAGGTTATGTTCAGGATAACCAGTCATTGAAGCGGACACTTTACTTCCTTGTCTAGTGCTGCTTAACATATGCTAGTGCTATTTGCACAATATATGACATGAGTACATACTATTTTATGGGAAAATATTAATGAAGATTAAGATGCGAGTTTCAGTACTATCGTTATTAACTATGTTGAGTTTTTCATCATCAGCTGCTCTTAGTGAGTATACTGGGTCAGCACATATCATTAAAGGTGAAGCCAAAGTTAAAGTTTCAACGTTATTTACATGTAAAAATGGACGCTCACGCCCGTCGCCAATAGGTGTTAAAAAATCAGATGGTCAAGATTTTATTGTCCCTGCAAAAGTTCAATATGAAGAGAAACACTTTGCCAGAAACCTTTATGATGAATGTTCGAAGGTTGTGCCTAAATCTTTGTCTGAAGTTAACTTGTCATCCATACCTATAATAGAAATCGATAATGACGGTGAAGTTATTACAGGGTATATATTTGCAGATAATTACTTTGAATTATTTATAAATGGTAAATTAATAGGCGTTGATCCTGTACCTTTTACTCCTTTCAATTCCAATGTTGTGAAGTTTAAAGTTAAAAAACCTTATGATATTGCAATCAAAGTTGTTGACTGGGAAGAAAATTCTGGCTTGGGAAGTGAAAACAATCGAAGTAAACGATTTCATCCTGGGGATGGCGGTTTAATTGCTAGTTTCTCTGATGGCACTAAAACAAATTCTAACTGGTCGGCTCAAACTTTTTACACGTCTCCTATTTATGACCTAAAGTGTATTGAAGAAATAGGGGAGCAGCGTTTAACAAAAACATGTGATACGAATGGCCTTGATGAGTACATTGATACCTATTCCTTACATTGGGATGTTCCCGTAAATTGGGAATCAAACGAAAGTTATTTATCTTGGCCAAATGCGGTGGAATTTACGGAAGATGAAATAGGTGTTAATAATAAGAAAGCCTATATGAATTTCCGAGAACAATTCACGGGTTTTGGTGCTTCATTTATTTGGTCAAGCAATATTGTTTTAGATAATCTTGTGTTATTTAGATACGAAGTTAAATAAGGCACAAGGAATTAGTAAGTAATGCTCGAAATCATTGCTTTACTTGCTAACTTTGTCTTGCTCTCCGAGCTTCGGCGGGAGAAGAACGGTACTTCCTTATGAGGCGGATACTTTACATACTTGTCTAATGTCGATTAACATAATATACTAGACAACTTAAATAGTTATAAATTACCTATAATTTCCTTTAAATGTTCCCAATCTTTAATCAATCCAACTTTAAGAAATGATACAAGTTTATCTTCATAATCTTCTCTAAGGTATTGTTTATCATATGTAGCAAGGTCTGTATTCCAAATATTTACACCTGTTTCAAATTCCTTAATTTCTGGAAATATCTTTGCTCTTAAAATTGTTGCAATCTGAATATAACAACCTAAATTGTTCTTCCCTTTTCTATCAGGTAACCATTGGTCAATAGCTAAATTTAGTGTTTTAAAAACATTCCCTCCATCATCACGTAATTGCAATAAATGTTTACTTAGAAAAACATCAATGACATGAAAGTGAAACATAGGTGATAGTTTTTCAGCAGCATAAATTAGGAAATGTAATTGTGCGTAAGTCTTTGATGACTTACCTCGTCCTTTTGCAAAGACAATTTTATTGATATTTATATTTAGTTCTTTTGCAATGATTTGTATAAATCCTTGGGTTGCTTTTGATTGTAAAAATAAAGTTTGATTCATTACTTTTTTTCCATCTAAGATTCTTTGTGCATTTCCTAAACTGAATAAATCTGTTAATGAACCTACAGCTGTTTTGTGGTAAATATCCAATGTACCATTTGGTAATGCTACAGTCATTAATTGGTTGGTTTTCATTTATAATATAAAATAATAGGTTAAAATAATAGTTTTTTATATTATATAATATATAGTATAAAAGTAAAGTTAAATATCATATTAATTTAAATGTTAACACAAACTGACATAAGCCAATTATATTCATTTTAAGTTTTTTTGGCAGGTGTGAACTTTCGCTGCGAGACATGGAGAGGGGGAAGCCGAAGTCGAGTAGTCCGTACTAGCAGAGGTTAAAAAATATGAAGAAACAGTTAAAGTGTAGCGGCGTTTCTTGATATTTTTTAACAAGCTCAGCGTTAAGTCGTGTATGAGACCGGACGTGTAGTGGTAATTATAACCGTTTCGCTGAAAAATTGATTAGTTCACGGAATAAATGACGTTCTGTGGACATCATGAAATTTCTGCGAAACTCCTTTTGGGGTTATAATCATTGCTTTAAACTAGTCAAGAACTATATTAGGGCGTTATTTTCTAAAACTGATCCCCAAAATAATGGTAGCTAACCATGCAGATGTGAGATTTAAAATCTCATGGAAGGCAAACCAGATTTGTACATCAGACTTTCCTCCAATCATACTGGCTGTAGCAAGAAGTGCACAAATAAAAACCATAATAAATGCTTTTACTTTCCCTCCTTTTTCATAAGCGAGAAAATTATAGCTGTAAAATCCTGCGTACATAAAAAGAATTGGCATAAGGATTAGCACAAAGAAAATTGGAATAATCTCTCTTCCTACTGTATTAAACAATGCACTGTATAAACTTCCAAAACCCATGGCTCCGGCAAGCATTAACATAAAACTTGGAATACTTTTAATTGGTAATTTCATAATATTTTTGTTAGAAGTTTAAAATTTATCACTCATCAGCATTATAAAGAAAAAAATTGAATTTGCAAGCTTTTATCAGTTCTTTTATTATCATCTTCGAAAGCTTGAATATACGAAATTAAAACCAATAATAAAAATTATTTTTCAAAAAAAGACTCTTTTCTTTTAATTAGTTTTACCATTTTTTCTAAAGCTTCTTTGACAGTTGTTTCGGGAATGGAACGCAGTGGATTTCCCGAAACATACATACAGCATTAGTTTCGGGAAAATCGCTGCTCATTCCAGAAATAACTGTTAATCGTAAATAATTAGTATTATTAAAGGTTTGCAGAACTAGGATCGCTTCTGAAAAGCAGAATTCTATCACTGCACTGCGAAGTAAAATATGCAAAATGCGTCATCAAAAATTTAAACTCCATTACTTGCTTTGTAACACTTCAACCCCAGCCCAATCATCTGGAACTCCAATTTCTTCATAACGTTTACAACGAATTACATAATTTTGAGTTGCTTTATCATCCGCATAGATTTGTAAAACTTTATCAAAATAGCCAAGTGCTTGCGAAAATTCTTTACGTCTGTACAAAATAATAGCTTGTTCAAAATTTGCTAAGGTTTTCTTTTTTAATTTCACAATTTTTGGTAAATCACCATTAAAAACTTCATACACAGTGATTGGTTTTGATTTACCTTTTACTTGAACTTTATCAATATCACGAATTAAATATTGGGAAGGATTAGTTAAATGGGCATAAGTAATCTCTGAAATTAATAATGAAGCTCCATATTGTTTGGTCATACCTTCTATACGAGAAGCCAGATTAACAGCATCCGAAATAACCGTGCCTTCCATGCGGGTCAGCCCACCAATAGTCCCTAACATCAGTCTACCAGTATGCAATCCAATTCCTATTTTAATCGCATCTTGTCCCTTACTTTTTAACGTTAAATTATACCTATGCAGTGTTTTTAACATCGCAACCGAACCAGCAACTGCATCATCAGCATTAGTGGGGAATAATGCCATTATCGCATCCCCAATATATTTATCTATAACTCCATTATATTCATAAATAACGGGTTCCATTTGACCTAGATAAGAATTAATAAATTCAAAATTATCTTGTGGTGTCATTTTTTCTGAAATACTAGTAAATCCTCTGACATCTAAGAATAATACTGTCATTTCTTTTTCTACTTGATCACCTAAGTTTATTTCTAGAACACTCTTTTTATCTAATAATTTTAAAAATTCTTTAGGCACAAATCTTTCATAAGCTTTATTAACTTTTTCTAAATCTTCAAACACTTTTTTTAACTGCATTGCCATACTTTTGAATGATCTGGCAAGATTACCAATTTCATCTGAACGTTCAATTGGCAAATCTTGTTCCCATTTACCTTCCATTAATTTTTGAGCGGCTGCATTTAAACGTAATACTGGCATTACTGGCCATTTAGAAATCAAAAGACTTACAATAATCGCTATTACTAAGGCAGCAAAACACAATAATATTGTGGCACGAGTCGCAGCATTTATATGTTCCATAAAATCAGATTCTGGAATTACAACTACAATTAACCAATCAATTCCTTCTAAATAACTGTTTTTATGTAATTTATCTTGAATATTATCCAATGGTTTTACTTGTAAATATTGTTTTTGACCATCAAGTTTAAATTCCAAATGGACACTACTATTTATATTATTAAGTGCTAATTCTGGTTTTTCATTATCTTTTTTAAAATGTTCGATTAAATATTCTACAGAACGATTGATAGCTGGTATTTTACTATGTAAAGCATCAAGTCGTTCCACCTCATTATTTTTAGGATTGATTAAATATGGCTGCTCTTCAGTTGAAGATGCCACTATCATTCCAGAACGTTCCATAATAAAAGTTTTACCAGTTTTACCAATCTTTAAACCGGTTAAAAAATCTCTAATTTGAGATAAAAATATATCAGTCCCTAATACTCCTCTTAATTTTCCATCTTTATCATAGAAAGGTTGATTCGCTGAAACTGTTTGAGTTACTGCTAAATCAAAATCATTAGCATCAAGTAGTCCATAAATTTCACTCCAAATAGGTTTATTAGCTTTTACTGTATTCTTATACCAAGGTCTTTCATATGGTTTATAATTTTCTATTGGATTAGTTAATTTTTCTGGATAGCCTTTACTATTAGCTAAATATTCCGCTGTTACTGTATAAAGATAAAATTGGTCTTTTTTATTAGGGTCAGAAGATTTATTTTCTCGACGTTCTGCTCCAATATATTGACCTTCTTCACTAGAAAAAGAAATATAACTAGCTGAATCAAACATTTGTAGCTGTTGCCAGAAAAAATGTTGAATTTCTTTCTCATTAGCTAAATCTAAAGCTCCAAGACGTAAAGTATCAGAATTGATTTGATTTATCAGATGTGGAGTTTTTAAATAACTCAATAGATGTTGTTCAATCCGAATGGTTATTTCATTACGCAATTCAGTGGTTAACTCATTAATTGCTTTTTGTCCATTATTGAATGAAAGATACCAAATCAAACCAACCACAGTTATAAGTTGGATAATAAATGGAATTATTAGAACAACTCGTAGGGGAAGTCGTTCAAATAGCTTAGAAAAATAATTAATCAAAGATTTAATTTGCATAACTACAGCTGTAGTTCACCAGAATATTTATAAAATAAATAGCCAAATTTTCATAAAAAGTTTATGTAATTTCAGAAAATAACGAATGTTAAATTAGATTCGTGCAAAATTTGGGCAAATTATTATTTGTTCAAAGATTAAATAGTTTGTCATCTTGTAAGCAAATTATTGTTATAACTAACATTATATATCATAAATAAATCTATATAAGTTAATATTTTTTATAAATTTGCTAAGACAACCTTGTCCTTTAGTTGTTTCAAACGTACCATCTAATTTAGCTGGTTTATCTTTAATAAAATTAGGTTCAGGTATTTAACTTAACTCAATTTTATGTTCAAAGCCAACTTTTCATATATTATATATATGATCAATTAAATATAAGTTAAATAATTGATATTGCTATTGAAGTTAATTAATAATTAAGTATTATATCATATAGAATCATTATAATATAAAGATTATCACATATATTTTTCAGATATTAATATTTTTTCTATTCTTGGTTGATTTAAAGTGAAATCTAAATAATATCGCTATAATTACTAATTGACATTTTAATAATAGAATAAGTATTGACATTCTAATTATATATATTGATAATTATACCAAATGTAAAAAATATTTATTATTTACAAGTTTTACCTAATGTTAAATAGATAAAACTTGTAATACCGAAAAAGCTATAGAAATAATTAAATGACAACTAAACGTCTTAAAATTCCACCAACTAAAAGTACCTTATTAACTCTCAAACGTAAAGTAATTTTTTTAGAATTAGGAGTATCACTGTTAGAACGTAAAAAAGAATTACTAACTCGCTTAGTTTATGAGCGTCTTAAACAATATCGTGAATTACGCAATGAAGCTAAAACTATATTAAAAACTGCTTATTATTGGTTAGGAATTACTCACACTCGTATGGGAAGTAGTCCTTTACAACAAGCTGCTATTGGTTTAAATACTCCTTTTAATATTAAAATTATTCCCCAAAGTAGTATAGGAGTACAATATCCAACTGTTACTACAAAACTACTTGATTTACAACCAGTTAGTTTAATGGAAACCGATACTAGTTTTGATGAAACTCGTCATCATCTTGCGGATATGGTAGTTATACTGGCAAGACTTGGAGAATCTGAAACAGCTTTGTGGCGTTTATTAGAAGAACAACGTAAAACACAAAAACGAGTCAATGCTCTTAAATACAATGTAATCCCTAAATATCATAGCACCATTAGTTTTATTAAAGATACATTGGAAGAAGAAGATCGTAATGCCTTATTTCAAATTAAAGTGTTAAGAGAACAAAATTTATAACTAAAACCTTTGAAAATTACTTAATAGTAAAAATATAAGTATATTAAGTTTACAGAATTATAATAAGATTTATCTTGTAACTTCTTAAAAGAACATGGTAAACTCTGTTGCTATTACAGTTTTTTTGTCAAGAATATCGGGACACATAAAATTGTCATAATTAATACATGCTATTGAAACTCAGGAATTTTTTAATGATAAAGAATATACTAAGAACTTTGATAATTTTTATAGGGATTTTAAATATAGCTTCTGCTAAAGATAAAGATCCTATAGAAATAACTTATGTTGAATGGACTAGTGAGGTAGCTAGTGCTAATGTGATTAAAGTTGTTTTAGAAGAAATAGGTGAAGAAGTTGATATAATCCCAGTTACTACGGCAGCTATGTGGCAAGCAGTCGCAAGTGGTGATGTTGATGCCCATGTAGCAGCTTGGCTATATACTACTCATGCTCATTATCTAAATGCGGTTAAAGATGATATAGAATACTTAGGGCCTAATCTTATAGGTACAAAAATTGGGCTGATTGTACCCGAATATGTAACCATAAACTCTATTTCTGAACTTAATGCTAATGCTAAAAAATTTAGAAAACGAATTATCGGAATTGATCCAGGTGCTGGATTGATGAGCAAAACTGAACAGGTAATGGAAGAATATGGATTAAAAAATTTAAAATTAATTGAAGGTAGTGGAGCTGCTATGACTGCTAGTTTAGGGTCTGCTATCAAGGATAATGAATGGATTGTTGTTGCTGGTTGGACTCCACATTGGATATTTTCTCGTTGGAAATTAAAATACCTAGAAGACCCTAAAAATATATATAATCCTATTGATAAGCGTGGAGAAGAACATATTGGCACTATTGTTCGTAAAGGTTTAAAAAAGGATAATCCTAGAGTATATCAAGTACTAGACAACTTTATGTGGCAACCATCCGATATGGAAAAGGTGATGATATGGAACGAAAATGAAGATACTGATCCTTATGATAATGCTGTACGTTGGGTAAAAGAAAATCGTGATAAAGTAAATAAATGGATAGCTAAATGAAAATATATAGAGCCAAGTCAGGATTCTTCAAAGGTATGAATCCTACAGTGGCATTGTTTTCAAAAGCAGTTATTATTATATTTGTGGCTTTTGGAGGAATTTGGACTGAAACAGCTTTCCAAACGTTTAATTTTATAAAGACTAGCATTATTTTTGGATTAAATTGGTATTATATAGGGATTGTTGCATTTTTCTTATTTTTTGTTATTTGGTTGATATTTAGTCGTTATGGTGGTATTCGTCTTGGTGATGATGATGAAAGGCCTAGTTTTAGCTATTTTTCTTGGTTTTCAATGTTATTCAGTGCTGGAATGGGGATTGGATTAGTATTTTATAGTATTGCTGAACCAATTTATCATTTTCAAAGTAATCCATTTATTACTGAAGGTTTAACTCCTGAAGCAGCTGAAGTGGCTATGCGAATTACCTTTTTACACTGGGGATTGCATCCTTGGGCTATTTATGTAATTGTTGGTTTATCTTTAGCATACTTTGCTTATCGTAAAAAATTACCTCTCACTATTCGTTCCGCATTATATCCTCTTATTGGTGATAAAATCTATGGTCCAATTGGTCATGCAGTTGATATTTTAGCAGTTTTTGGGACTGTGTTTGGGTTAGCTACTTCGCTGGGGCTTGGAGTAACCCAAATGGATACTGGTTTGGCTCATTTATTTAAATATGATTCTTATTCCACCACTGAAAAGATTGCCAAAGAGACATATACATTAGAAAAATGTAGTGGAATTATAGAGGTAAAAGAATGTAATGAGTTGGCAGCCAAAGAATATCCTAGGCCATTTCCATATAGTTTAGTTTTAATAATTGGAGTTGTTACTTTAATTGCTACTTGGTCTGTAGTGTCTGGAGTTGGTAAGGGGGTTAAAATTCTCAGTGAATTGAACTTAATTTTAAGTTTCATGTTGCTATTATTTTTATTATTATTTGGCCCTACCCGTTATTTATTGAATTCTTTTTTACAAAATATTGGGGATTATTTATCTAATTTAGTATCATTGAGCATGTGGACTGATGCCAATAAAGACACTGGCTGGCAAAACAGTTGGACAACTTTTTATTGGGCTTGGTGGATAGCTTGGTCACCATTTGTTGGAATGTTTATCGCTCGTATTTCACGAGGACGTACTATTCGAGAGTTTATTATTGGAGTTTTGTTAGTACCAACCACTTTAGCTTTTTTATGGCTTACTGTATTTGGCAATACCGCATTGTACATAGAATTGATGAATACTACGGTAAATGCACTCGGCAACACGGTATCAGCTGTTGGTCAAGCAGGTATTATTGAAGCTGTTAATAATGATGTTACTATTGCATTGTATACCACGTTTGAAAAATTGGATGTTGGCATTATTGGTACTTTTGCTTCTGCAATAGCTACCATGCTGATTGCTTCCTATTTTATTACTTCTTCTGATTCGGCTACACTAGTAGTCTGTACTATTTTATCACTAGGAGATGAAGACCCACCAATCATCCATCGTGTATTTTGGGGAATTGGAGAAGGTACGGTTGCTGGAATATTGCTTGTTATAGGAGGTTTAGAAGCATTGCAAACTGCCTCTATCACTGCTGCTTTACCATTTTCATTCATAATTTTAGTTATGGTGTATGGATTAGTAACAGCATTAAAACAAGAGAAAATTTAGTTTTATTAAGAAGATGGCAATAAATTAGGAGTTTATTTTCATCTTCTTTAACTATTAAAATCAATTCAAAGCAATCTGTAACTTTTCAACGTAACAATTAATATCTTCTTGGGTTCGCATTTCAGTAGCACAAATCAATAGACAATTACCAAGTTCTGGATAAAATTCCGCTAAGTCATAACCACCCAAAATATTATGTTCCATTAAACTGGTCAATACCTTAACAACAGGTTGATCTAATTGTAAAACTACTTCATGAAAATAACTTCCAGTGAACACTTGTTTAACTCCAGTAATAGTTACTAATTTTTCAACTAACTCTGTAGTATTATTATGACAAGTAAGAGCTGTCTGTTCTAAACCTTTAGCTCCTAATAAAGCTATATGAATAGTAGCTGCTGTCACCATCAAACCTTGGTTAGTGCAAATATTGGAGGTAGCTCTGGAACGACGAATATGTTGCTCACGAGCTTGTAAAGTAAGGGTATAACTGGGTTTATTATCTAAATCCACAGTTCGGCCTACAATGCGTCCTGGCATCTGTCTAACGATTTTCTTTTTACAACACATGAAACCAAAATATGGCCCACCAGAAGAAAGCGGAATTCCTAATGGCTGTCCTTCTCCACAGGCAATATCAGCCCCATTAGTTCCCCATTCACCAGGTGGTGATAATACGGCTGAAGTCAATGGATTAACCAATCCTATAGTCAAAATTCCTTTAGAACTTGCCCAATCTGTTAGTTCATCAACTGCTTCTAAATTACCAAAAAAATTAGGTTGAGGAATTACCAGAACAGCGGCTTCTGGCATATTGTCCAAGGTATTAATAGCAATCGTACCAGTTTCAATATCGAAAGGCACATCTATTAAGGTAATATCTTGATTTTTAACGATAGTATTAACTACTTGTCGATAAACTGGATGTACTGTCGTTGGCATTAAAATCTGTTTGGATTTTTTGCTCAAACGTACTGCCATCAATACGGCTTCAGCTAATGCAGATGCTCCATCATATAAAGATGCATTAGATGCTTCCATTGCAGTTAAATTAGCCATCATGGTTTGAAATTCATACAACAATTGCAATGTACCTTGACTAGCTTCAGCTTGGTAAGGAGTATAGGCTGAATAGAATTCACCACGATTAGCAATTTCCCATACTACAGCAGGAATATGGTGTTCATAAGCTCCAGCTCCAACAAAACAAGTTAAATTCCCATTTTGTTTAGCTCTCTGCTGTATTAATTTTCCAACTTCCATTTCGGTTAAAGCTGGAGGTATTTTTTCTAAATTGTCACAACGTAAATTAGTTGGAATTTCGTCAAATAAATCTTCTATTTTTTCCACGCCAATGGTTTCTAGCATAGAAGTAATATCGTCTTGAGTATGGGGAATATATGGCATTTATGAATTTTGGAGGTTATAATTTGAAATTAGTTGAACTAAGTTATTGGTTCAACGGTAAAACCGAATGTTTCAGGGTTATGTTGTTCTATACTATTAATAAAAACTGAATTTGTTAGCCATAACAGCTTCTTTTTTAATCTATTTGTTAGTCTATTATTTGGAGTGCTATTTTTTCTGGTTTTAGATGGAGCAATTTGTACCCAATCGTTTTCATTCCAGAGAATAATTCTTATATCTGGGCTATTGCAACATAATATTTTTTTATATTCTAAAAATTCTTCTGAAGCTTTGCCAATACAGTTTATTCCTATAATTAATGCTAAAGAATCTCTTATTTTTTGTCCAATTTTATTAAATTTTTCATCTAGATTTAAAATTGTATTTTCATTTTCTTGATGTTTTACTTCAATAAAATACAATGAATTATTTTTTATTCCTACAAAATCTACAGCTTTGCTTTCTTGTAAGTATTTCATCATTATCTTCTGATAAAAAATACTTTCATCAAATTTTATAACATATTTCCATGAATCATCAAAGTTAAAAGTTAAATTACTTTCTTGAATTTGCACCATATTAGACTCCGTTAAACAAAGATGCTTCATAACTATCATGTGCTATAAATTCATTTAAAATGTCATCATGTTGAATCTCGGATAAAGTATCACCTGTTTCTATTTGAGTAGGAGCTTGTGGTTCATCCTTATATAAAGCAAAAAAACGTATATTTGGTTTTTCTGGAGCTGGAGGAGTTGGATATTCTGCTAATAATGATAATTCATGAGCTAGTAAATAATCGTGAGTTGAGACAAATATCTGGATTCCAGCCAAAGCTAATTGTCTTATTATATCAGCAGTTTTACGAATTAAAATAGGATTCAAACTAGCTTCTGGTTCATCCCAAAATAAAATACTATTAGTGGTCAAAGAGCCATTGCGTAATAAATAATATAAAGTTCCTAATTTACGATAGCCATCGGCAACTAAATTAACATCTAGTTTATTCCCATGTATATTAAAATAAAAATGGTCATTTTCTAGAATAACTAAATCTTCTTGTTGGTCTTTATAACCGGTTACTATTTCTTGGATATTTTTTATAATTGGTTCAATAGCTTTATAATCATCGTGAGTTTTTCTTAAAATGGCTTCATTTAAATTTAGTACTAAATCATAATGAGTTCTGTTATAAGGAATATGTTGCCTTTCATAGGTAGCAAAGAAATTATCATAAATTGAAAGCATTTCAGTAGTTGGAAAATAGACAGGTAGGATTTCTTTGTAATTCTCTATAGTTGTATTTATTTTTGTTCTTGGTTCGTTACTTTCTTTATTACATAATCCAATGCTTATATAACGAAATTGATTACTACTATCATCAACTTTATTAGTGATAGATAACGGATAATCTATATTCTCATTATTTCTGATTAAATATTTTATATTTTCAACAATAAATATTTCTTGGAAATGTAAACCTAAAACTGCACCATACATAACCTTCATCGCATGAGTCTTACCAGTGCCATTAGCACCAATCAACACATTAATCCCATCACAAAACTCAAACTTGGCTTGGTCGAATGCGGTGAAATTTTCTATATATAAATCTTTAATTTTCATTGATATATTTTAGTTATATCGGAGTCCAAACTTTAGTTTGAGAATTAGCAAGATAAATCTTGGACTCCAGTAGTAATTTTATTCTTTAATTATTTCTGCATATTTATCATGGGTTAACAAATTATCTAAACTCTCAGAAGGTCTAAGTTTAAATAACCAACCATCTTTATAAGGACTAGTATTAACCACTTCTGGTGCGTCAATCAATTTTTCATTAATTGCAGTAATTTTACCAGAAATCGGACTAAAGATATCAGAAGCAGCTTTAACCGACTCAACTACTCCACAAATTTCCTCTTGTTTTACTTCAGCACCAACTTCCGGCAATTCAATAAAAACCAAATCTCCCAAGGATTCCTGAGCATGTTCAGTAATACCAATAGTAATAGTGCCATCAGATTCTTCAGCTATCCATTCATGAGATTCAGTATATTTTAAATTTTCTGGTATTTCGCTCATTAATATTATTCCTATATATAAATCAGTTTAAATCAATATATTACCATTTTTAACAAATGGCGACTTAACTACTTTAGCAACCAAGGTTTTATTACGAATTTGTACTGTTACTTGCTCATATTTACCCATTGGCACTCTAGCAAAAGCAATCGATCTACCTAAAGTTGGTGAAAAACTGCCACTAGTAATATAGCCATCACCATTATCCGTATAAATCGCCTGATGATCTCGCAACACACCTTTATCTTGCAATACCAAAGCTATCATTATCCGATGGTTAGCAGAGTCTTTTTGAGCCTGTAAAGCTGCACGACCAATAAAATCCCTATCCAATGGTTTCCACGCCACAGTCCAATTTAAACCAGCTTCTAATGGAGAACAATCTTCATCCATATCAGTCCCATATAGGTTCATACCAGCTTCTAGCCGCAGAGTATTTCTAGCTCCAAGGCCAATTGGTTTTATCTCATTAGCTAATAATTTTTCCCATAATTCTGGAGCTTCTTTAGCTGGCAACATAATTTCAAACCCATTTTCACCAGTATAACCAGTACGAGCAATAAACCAATTATCCCAAGTAGCATGAAAAGGTTTCAAAGACAAAGCTGCTGTTGGCAATAAATCCTTAATTTTTTCTGCTACTTGTGGCCCTTGAACGGCAATCATTGCTAAATCATCACGCTCTTGAACTTGGACTGCAAATTCTTTAGCATGATGTATAATCCAAGCTATATCTTTATCTTTAGTAGAAGAATTGACTACCATTCTAAATCGTTCATCACTTTGATAATAAACAATTAGATCGTCAATAACTCCACCATTTTCATTCAACATACAGCTATAAATAGCTTTGCCAATAGTTAATCGTCCAACATCATTAGCTAATAAATAGCGTAAAAATTGCTGAACTTTTTTCCCAGTTAAATCAATGATAGTCATATGCGAAACATCAAAAACTCCAGCATCTTGTCGAACTTGATGATGCTCTTCAATTTGAGAACCATAATGTAAAGGCATTTCCCAACCACCAAAGTCAACTAATTTAGCGTTTAAGTGTTGGTCATAAAGTGGTGTTTTTTTTAGCATTGAAAGTAGTTATCACTATTTAATAAATATTAATTTGTTAGATTATTACATAAGCATAATATACAATCAAGATAATTTATTGTTTAGAATTATAAATCCTAATCTTAAGATAATAAATAATTGATTTTATATAAAATAATCCTATATAAATTCTATTTATACTTCCTAAATTTATAAGAAGGTATAGAGGAAATTAGCAAGTACAAAATTTCTTTTTTGCGTAACTTAAGTTAGCTACTTTCATCTATCCATGCCATCTGAATAGCTTCTAAAACTTTTTCATTGGAATGGTTTGGATCATCAGTAAAATTATCAATTTCACAAATCCAACGGTGTAAATCAGGAAAATTTACATACTGTGGATCAACATCTGGAAATTTTTCATATAATTCTATAGCAATATCGTGTACATCTGTCCATTTTAAATCCATAATAATGTTGTCCTAAAAATATATTGCTTAATTTTTAATAAAATTCAAATAAATATCAATTACTTATATTTATATAGTCTATCCAATCGAAAAATGCTATAGCCAGATTTTAGCATATTTATAATAGATATTTGTAATTACCTAGCATACTCTATAACTTTTTTATAAACTTTACGTTATTTATCAACACATTTTATGCAGCGAGTATTTGTTGGGTCAACGGTAAGTCGACGAATGGCTATTTCTTTTCCACATATAAAGCAATCACCATAATCATCTGATTCAATCCGACGCAATGCACCATCAATCATTAATAATTTACGTTGCTGTCGTCTAGAAATTTCCTGTGCCATTTGTTGGACTTGCATGGCATCCATACGAGAAAGCCTACCAACTCTAGCTTGATCCAATTCTATTGGTTTGTTGGACTCTTTAGATATTCCTTCAAGTCCTTGCAATTCTGTCTTTAAAATAAGTAAATTTTGCTTAATTTGTTCAATTTCTATATTATTCATCAATGTTTTAATATTTATGGTTTATAACTGACTATTATGATAAGATTAAATCCTTTGTCAAGATTTTAGTTAATACCGAATATAAAGATTTAACCTAAACATATAAGTTATATAGTAATATCAACCCAACCATTTTATCTATGACTACTCCTAAATATTCATCTGAACCAATAACAGTTAAAATTACTGATATGCCAATAGATGAGCGTCCTCGTGAAAAATTATTACAACGAGGTGCTGAAGCATTAACCAATGCTGAGTTATTAGCAATTTTTTTACGGACTGGAATAAAAGGCAAAAGTGCTATAGATTTAGCTAAAGATTTATTGGAAGACTTTGGAGATTTACGTAGTTTATTAGGAGCAGATCAACAACGATTTTGCCAAGCTAAAGGTTTAGGTGATGCTAAGTTTGCACAATTACAAGCTTGTGTAGAAATGAGCCGTCGCTATTTACGAGAATGTTTGGAGCGTGGAGATACTTTATCAAGTCCAGAGGATACCAAAAATTTTTTAATTACAGAATTAAGCGGTTGTTCTCAAGAAGTATTTTCTTGTTTGTTTTTAGATACTAAACATAGAGTTATAACGTTTGATAAGATGTTTTTTGGAACGATAGATAGTGCTAACATATATCCCCGTGAAATTGTGAAAAAAGCTTTACAATATAATGCAGCAGCTTTGATTCTAGCACATAATCATCCTTCTGGAATAGCTGAACCAAGCAACGCTGATATACAAATAACTAAACGTTTAAAAGAAATTTTGGGATTAGTAGATGTACGAGTTTTAGATCATTTTGTAATAGGTGATGGTTATTGTGTTTCTTTTATTGAAGAAGGACTTATTTGAATACAAAATTATAGTTGTCTAATTCAACTTTGTAACTTTGTTTGTAAGATTGGATTAGGTTAAATAGTCTGTTAAGATAATGACACTTAATAATTTAGTATGGTATTATAATTTAATTAATCACCATTAAACTAAAGACTTTTGGTAAATTAGAATTCACTAGTTATTTATATAATCTAGAACTAGATTTTAACGTTAAAAATTTATTTAAATAGAGCTTATTAGGAAATAATTTATGGCAACCGGAAAAGAAATCCGTACTAAAATTTCAAGTATTAAAAGCACTCAGAAAATAACTCGGGCAATGGAAATGGTTGCCGCAAGTAAAATGCGTAAAGCGCAAGATCGAATGCGTAAATCTCGTCCTTATGCAGATAAAATGCGTGAAGTTATTGGCCATTTAGCTCATGCTCATCCTGAATATAAACATCGTTATATGGTGAATAGAGAAGTAAAACGGGTTGGCATAATTATAATTTCTTCTGATCGTGGTTTATGTGGTGGTTTAAATAATAATCTATTTAGAATTGCTGTAGCATCCTTAAAAAAATGGGATGAAGCCAATATTAATGTTGATATGTGTACTATTGGAAGTAAGGCTAGCGGATTTTTCAGACGATTAGGTGGCAATATTATAGCCCAATCTGATCATTTAGGTGATTCTCCGAGTTTAGAAAATTTAATTGGTGCAGTCAAAGTTATGTTAAATGATTTTGATGAAGGAAAAATTGATCAATTATTTGTAGTATATAATCATTTTGTAAATACGATGACCCAAAAACCTATGGTTCGTCAATTATTACCAATATCTGCTGATATAGAAGACGAACAACTTAAACATCATTGGGATTATATTTACGAACCAGAATCTAAAGAAGTGTTGGATGCTTTGTTAACTCGTTATATAGAATCATTAGTTTACCAAAGTGTTGTTGAAAATGTAGCCTGTGAGCAAGCTGCACGAATGGTTGCAATGAAAAGTGCTTCTGACAATGCCACTGATCTTATTGATGAATTACAATTGGCTTATAATAAAGCTCGTCAGGCTGCAATCACTCAGGAATTATCAGAAATTGTTGCTGGAGCTGCTGCAATTTAGAATACTGATGTTGTGTAAGATAAATATTGCATAACATCAATCGGTAAATAGTCATGTTATGATATTAACTTATTTTTAAACTCAAAAAAAGATTGTATTATGACATTAACTTTATTATCAGCTTTTATTGCTGGTTTGGTAGGTTCTACTCATTGTGTCGGTATGTGTGGTGGGATTGTTGGCATGTTAACGATGAGTTTACCAGATAATATCCGTAAATCCTATCTACGTTTAATTCCCTATTTACTAAATTATAATATTGGTCGTATTATCAGCTATATTATTGCTGGTATGTTAGCCGGATTTTTAGGAGGCCAATTTGTACAATGGTTACCATTTACCAATCCTAGTGTTATTGCCAAATGGGTCTCAGGATTTTTTATGATTGCTTTGGGATTATATATTGGGGCATGGTGGCAAGCATTAACTATTTTGGAAAAAATTGGATCATTACTTTGGAATAAAATAAAACCATTGGGCAAGAGATTTTTACCAGTCAAAAATCCTCTACAAGCATTAGGACTTGGTTTAGTTTGGGGTTGGTTGCCTTGCGGATTGGTCTATGCGGTATTATCTTTTGCTATAGTATCGAAGAATGCTTGGGATGGCGGATTATTAATGTTAGCTTTTGGATTAGGAACTTTACCAATGCTACTTACTATGGGAGCCGCCGCCGAATGGCTAATCAAATTATCTCAAAATATTACCATTCGTAGAATAGCTGGGATAATAATAATTTCATTTGGGTTACTAATATTATTTATGCCAAAACATCATTGATATTTCCAAATTGAGGTTTTATATTTTAGCAAATATTCCTTGACATATTAGTGATTATATATGATAATGCTCTAGAATATGCGCTCGTGGCTCAGCTGGATAGAGCGTTGGCCTCCGGAGCCAAAGGTCACAGGTTCGAATCCTGTCGAGCGCAAATTTACCTAATCTAGTAATTTCAAATCCAATCCAACATTCCTAATAACATCCCAATAAACAACATACTATTAGCAATTGAACGAATATGTTTTATCCATTCTTCTTTTGACAGTTCATTATTAGTCATATCATTTTACAGATTTAATTTGGAGTGCGAAATTTATTTTGCACTCCTATTTGTAGTAGTTATGGAACTGTGAAATAGCCGATATTGGAATAATCACTTTCAACTTTATTTCCATAAGCTCTAACTGCAACAAATAAAGCTAAACCAGGTCAGTTACCGTTTTCCAAAGATCAGAACTACCAATATTTTTATCTTTTAAAGCCTGAACGAAATCTATTCCACGTTAATTATGTTTGCTCCAATCTAGCATATATTATATCATGTAAAAACTAAATATTTCACTGGTAAAATTTATGAATAATCCGATTAGTCAATACCTTAACCAAATTCAAACTAGTCTTGATACTGGTGTAGCTAAAGAGCATACACATAGGCCAGCATTGGTGAATTTGTTGACAACGTTATATCCTGATATTAACGCAGTTAATGAACCAAGGCGTATTGAATGTGGTTCGCCAGATTTGGTGATTTTGGATAAAAAAGCTGTGCCATTGGGTTATGTGGAAGCGAAGGATATTGGTATATCGTTAGATAAAACTTTGAAAACTGACCAATTAGAACGTTATTTGGAATCTTTGCATAATCTTATTCTAACTGATTATTTAGAGTTTCGTTGGTTTGTGGAAGGTGAATCTCAAACTGAAATGACGGTACGTTTGGCTGAAGTAGATAAAAATGGCAAGTTGAATATTTTTCCAGATTCATTTATTGCGTTTGAAAATTTGTTAGAAACTTTTATCCATACGCAAGTTATTACTTTACGTAGCCCAGAAGATTTGGCAGAAAGAATGGCAAAAATTGCTCGTTTGATGCGGGATTTGATTTTTAAAGCTTATCAACAGGAAAAAACCGGAGCGTTGCATAATCAGTTTGATAGTTTTCGTAAAATTTTGGTGGATAGTTTAACAATTGAGCAATTTGCAGATATGTATGCCCAGACAGTATGTTATGGTTTGTTTGCAGCGAAATGTAGCGCTCCGTTAAATCAAACCTTTTCCCGAATTCATGCAGGGCATTATGTACCAAAAACTAATCCTTTTTTACGGAATTTATTTGGTCAAATTGTGGGGATTGAGTTGGATGAACGTTTAGTTTGGTCGGTTGAACATTTGGTGACAGTGTTTAATCATGCTGATATTGCGGCGATTTTAGAGAACTTTGGGAAGCGGACGCGTCAAGAAGACCCGGTGGTGCATTTTTATGAAACATTTTTGAAGCATTATGACCCAAGTATGCGGGAAATGCGGGGAGTTTATTATACACCAGAACCAGTGGTTTCGTATATTGTGCGGTCGGTGGATTTGTTATTAAAACAACAGTTTAAATTAAAAGATGGTTTGGCGGATAGTAGTCGGTT
>DAOUSL010000213.1 GCA_030627235.1 Thioploca sp. | reverse complement strand
TTCTGCTGGTTGAGATTTGATGTTCAGTATCTTTAGGATATCTAAATCGAATTTTTCCTTGATGGAATTATTGAGGGAAATTTGTTTTGCATTGCCAATAATACCAATATTATCTAATTTTTTTGCTTGCTCTTCAGCGAATGTGGTAATTTCTTGGTGAGATTTATCAGGATTTAGTGATACTGTGCCTTTAGTTAGGAGTTCAAAAACCCATTTAGTTACTATAACAGCAAAATCAGGACTACACCAAATAGCTAAATGAATAGAAGCGTAAGGATGTATCCAAGTACCCTGTTCTTGAGCTGTTCTATTCTTTGTAACACCTTTAATTACTTGAATTATTTGTGATGCGGGAATTCCCGCATCACTCGCAAGAGCTTTAATGTATTCTTTGGTAGATTTAAGACGTTTATAATCATTTAAACGTTTGGTAGTTGCCTGGCACATATCCGTTGCATTTAAATAGCCATCAGAACGTTGGCGAATAGTAGCACCATGAAAATCACGGGTAATTAAATTTTGAGTGGTCATTTTTAGATACCTTACAGTTGGTTAGGAGATACGGAATTTTAGTTTTAAACACTTAGCAGAGTGGTATTCTGTAATTACCACCTTTTTGAGTGATCATTCCCTAGCTAAGTGTAAATATGATTATAAAGTTTGGGGATTTTTTTGTCAAGCAAAAGATATTTGGAGGGTGAAATTAGGTTATTTAGACCTGACAGGTTTTCAAAACCTGTCAGGTCTGTTGTTTAACTAAAATAGAATTGGAGCTGTATATATAAGACTTATTGGAGTAGTATTAAATACTTTTTCACCATCACCAAGTTGATAACCTACGTAAATGTCGATTTTTGTATCTTTATCAAGAATGCCAATTCCAAAATCTGTAAGAATATCTTTTCCGCTAAAAACATGGATATGCTGTGGTTGATCTTTTACAAAAGAAAATTCAGAATTTTGGGTTTCTGGAAATTTATCCCACTGATCAAAAATATGTTCACTAAAAAATGCGATTTTTTCCGGTTGGTCTATTGCCTTCGCCAACAAAAGTTGAACACGATCTTGATTTTCCGTTGGCACAATAGTAACCGTAATATCTACATGATCGTCATCAGAAAATTCTTTGGTAAGTTTACCATTAACTAATATGGTTTCATAAAATAAAGTATCTTCAGATAACTCGCCAATGCTATATGAAGTACTATCTCCAGAAAGATTATATATAGACATTGTTTGTTGTAATGGTTGAGCAACAAAGACATTACGGGTAGTTTTACTTGTATTACCATTGTTATCTGTAATTGTTAAAGCAATATCATGATTGCCTGCTTCTTCAAAAACTGTTTCACAAATATTGCTATTACACTCTGCTTTATTTGGTAACAACCAATTATAGGTAGTGATACCATTCTCAAGATCATAAGAACATGTAGCATCTAAAGTTACTTCAGATGGTGCATATTCAGTAACTGATTCTACTTCAAAACAAGCAACAGGCGGTAGATCTAAAGATACTATATTTTCATCATCAGCAACAGCTTTAAGAATTAAAGTATCATTACCCAATATGAGTTTAGTGCCTATAAGTGTTTTCAAATAATTATCATTAAGCTGAATAGGTGAAATCATTAAATTGGTAGGTAGTTTGGGTGACGAAGAAACTTTTACATTTAATTTATCTATCTTTGAAGATTGGTTAGGAATTTTACTTACCATTTCTAGTTGTATGATATAGTCCCCTGCTTCTTCAAGAATTGTAGAAGTAATACTATCATTACCTATTTCTTTTATAAAATTATTTGTACTATCTAAAAGTGACCATTTGTAACTTGGATCATGACCTTCAATAATGGAATTGGAAGCATTTAAACTTACAGTGAGTGGTGCAAAACCAGTGTTTTGTGTGGCAGTAATCTTTGCTTCAAATGGGGCTACAGGTTTTTCTTCCTGTTGAGTACGAATTCTATAAGTTTGATAACCTTTACCAGCCCATCCTATTGTTTTTTCTGGATTTACAAGATCATAATGGCCTTCTGCATAAAAAGTATAATCAATATAACCACCTTCTCCAAGGTCTTTTACATTTCTAGATGTAAGTATTGTAAAATCTTTATCAACACTCATTAAATAATTGTATGTTCTGTTACAGCCAGCAAGCGGTACATTAGGATTAAAACCATTTAAATAATCATAATAATTATTAATATCACTAACTTGAGGTTGTTTGGAATTTTCTATAGTACTATATGGACAAACATTATTAATTTCATCGACAAATGCTAAAATCTTAGCATGTTTATGAAAATTTTCATCTAAACCAGCCGCTTGTAATAATTGTTGATTTACATTAGTATTAACAGTAAAATTAACTGTATCTCCTACTGAAATTGTTATTTCTTTACATCCTGGTATTCCTATACAGTCAGATGATATATATTTATCATCAATATCAACTTGCAAGGTAATTATTGTATTATCACCACTGCCGTCAAGTACACCTTCTCCTATTGAAGTTTTATCTATAATTGTGCCATTTGCTGTAAGTCCATCTTTTCTAGTAGTACTTAAATCATATGAAATACCTCCCGACAATATTCCTACTTTGGTGGGAGCAAAGAAAAAACCTATGCTTGGTGAAGTTTTAGTTCCTTCAATTATTATTCGGGCTAAAGCTGTCGTTTCAAAAGACCAACGATTAGAAGTTTTTCTCATATTTGCTCTATAGAGTTTATTGCCAGTAATCCCAAAATCAAATGTTCCAAGTGATATATAAAGACTCTCCAGTATGTCCTCTACAGGTTCTTCAATAGCTTTAACGACTGGCACTGTACCGTCAGTACAAACTGATATTCCAGCTTTAACTGCATTAGAACCACACGCTCTTTTCACCTCTGCTTTTGGTGGCCCTACCCATTGAATAGTTTCTTTCTCAACTAGGGCAGCTCCTACCAATATTTTACCGCATTTGTTCTTTTCTCCAGAAGCACAGCCATCAATACGTAAAACTCCGGCTTCTGTTAGTGCATAAGTATTAGTAATTAATCCTACACAAAATGTAAATAATAATGTTTTAAATAATCGCATATTTTATCCTTTATAGAGGTTATTGTTTTATCTAGTTTTTAAGATATGTATGGTTATAGAACTATCTTCAAATATTATTTTTGTTTGAATATATGATCGAGTACAACGAATTCACGAAATAAACGAATTAAATTCTAGTTTATATTTGTTTGCATCAATGTTATTAAGTTGAGCAGGGTAAACACATATGTTTACTCTTAACTTTAACGGTTTAACATCGACACATATGAACTGATTTTAATTTCGTTCATTTCGTAAATTAGTTGTACTCAATTAACCATAAAAAAACGGGAAACAATAGAAATTCTATCATTATCCCGTTTTAATTACTAGCTTAAAATCTTAACAACTATTTTTCCCTACTAAATCCCCGGTGCATAGGTCTCCACTGAGAAACGCTGCCATTAGGTGACATATCAAAAGTATACATCATAACAGCATAGTTTTGAGGACATCTTACAGAAACATCACCATCACAATAACCATTTTCACTAGGTTTAACTGTCATTACAACCCTACCAGCATTCCAATTCTGATGAGTTCCAGTTTTACCAAATACATCCTTAATGTTATTAATAGAAAGATAAGCAACTTGTTCCATTATTGTCATACTACTCTTTATAACAGTTTCATCAGCGATACATGGAGAAACAACACATTCTTGATCAGAAGAAAAACGAGGGGTATTTTCAAAAATATCCCAAACTTCAAGATTAACATGTTTTCCAACGTTAATTAACCGATTTACTGCAGCAGTTAAATAACCTCTTTTTCCAAGTAATTCCCCTGTTTTATTATAACCAGCATCTTCTTTAGCAGAATTATACCAAAGATTTTCTCTCTCTCCAGAAAAGAATTTAGTTGGAGCGAAAGAAAAATATGAACTGGTTAAGCCTGAACTTTTTGTTTTACCAATTGCACCAAAAGTAGCACCATCCATGTAGAAACCAGTAAAATTCTGACGTGCTGTAACTGATTTATTCTGAGTCATAAGGACGGCTTCATTTACTTCATCAATACTATTAACGTGACTAAACATAGAATCCCATGTATCAGTACCCTTATAGTCATCTCCGTCTGCTAATGATGGTCCCCATGTATTAGCAAAACTAATACGACCTTCAAAACCTTGGATTTTGTTATAAATGCTACCCTCATTAGCTTTCGCAGACTCACTATACTGATAAGTATAAGCATATCTACTTTGGCTACCATTTGCTATCGAATCTTCATGATGAAGAATAACACCTGTATCTTTCGGGTAATTTTCAACTCTATGCTCATTAATATCAGTACGGAAATTAACTAAAGCATCTGCATTATAACTAATTCCAGTACTATCACCAACCTTAGTTATAAAGGCAGTACCAGATAACACATTACCAACATCCTCAGCTTCACGCTTTTCATCATTTTGTTCATATGCAAACAAACCAGTTTTACAACTATTTGAATCACTATCATTGTCAGGATTAGTAGTATCACAATTTGGATAAGCATCATAACCATCTACCCATGACCATAAATGAGTACCCAAATCATTACCAGTTCTTCTCTGACCTAATCTTTCGTACTTACCTTTATTTACAGGATTAATAAGGTCTTTCATTCTATCATTTAGAACAGACCTAGGTAAAAATACACCCTCTCCAATAAACTCAATCTGACCTACTCTACGATGATGATCTATCTTCTCTTGGGTAATATTACCTTTAGGAGTATCATTATTATCAGGTGCAGGTATCAAAATACTTGACTGATCACGACAATTTTCTATTGTAGCAGAAGGAGTAACACCATTAACTTCTGGACCACAACTAGCCAACATACCAGTATATTCAAAATTCTTAGGGTCTAAACTTTGATCGATTTCCCAAAATCCATCACCATCTAAATCAGCAACCCGAAATACAAATACATCACCTGGGGATAAAATAATATCCATATCCAATAACTCACCACACCACACAGCACCACGAAAACGTAAATGGCCTTGGATCCAGTTATTATCATTATTCATAATGGTGAAGTAGTTTTCAACACCAGCACCGCCCCAAAAAACTGGGAATAATAAAGCATCACCAGTACTACTAGCTTCCAACTCTATCAACGCATTAGCCTGGCTCACAACACCCAAACTCAATACAACTGCTATTGAAGCAGCAAGTTTATTTATTCTCTTCATAAGATCAAAATTCCTATCTATAAAGTTATTAATACAATTTTCTATTTAGTTAAGTTCTATAACTTCTCTTCAAAAAAGATATTAACTTAAACCATACTTTAAAAATATGTTACTGTAATAAATACTAAATTTATTTAACAATACTCAACTATAGTTCAGTATTGTAACAACATAATAATATACCTATTACAACTTAAATCTATTAAAAATATACTACACAGTGTTTTATTGAGTGTCAATAGACATTATGATAAAAATTTTCGCAATGTAAATCCCTACCCAATGTGTTGCAAAAAGACAACAATCTATTACACATTTAGCTAATATGTTATTTCATGAAATATTACACATTATTTGATGCTATGTCAATATATAATGCAATATTTATTTGATTAATATAATTTTACGCATTAAAAATTGTTGCGTACATACAACATTATATTAGTAATAATCCAAAAATTGTACATGGTTAACATTCGTAGGGGCAATCCCTTGTGGTTGTCCAAATCGTAGGGGCAATCCCTTGTGGTTGTCCAAATCGTAGGGGCAATCCCTTGTGGTTGTCCAAATCGTAGGGGCAATCCCTTGTGGTTGTC
>DAOUSL010000127.1 GCA_030627235.1 Thioploca sp. | reverse complement strand
GAGGTAGCCTTTCATCCCCATAAATAACATAATTGTGATTACTTAATTGTAACCCTGCTTATTGGATTGTTTTATAACAATTTTTTAAGCAAACGTGTCGCACGCCATAAGACCACAACGCATTTAGTGAACCCATTTGAGTTTTATGGCCAATTGGTAGTGTAAAACCACCTATACTGACTTCCATCATTTGATTAGTTTTCATATCTACCTTGGTATAAAGTTATGAATAATATTTGATTGTTGCAGTTCGTTTCCTCATCACATCTTACATTGCAGGTTACGAGTTAACTTAATCGTAGTGACGCTACCAGCAATTTAATTACTCTTCATCATCTTCAATTTCACTGATACGTGAATTAAAAAGGTTTTCATATTTTTCATGAACTAATTTAGCAATGCTTGTAGCATTTCCTGCCTTCAATAGCATAAATTGATTAGAATTAATTTTATAAACTAATAATTTACATTTATCATCTGGTTCTCCACTATAAACATCATCCCAATATGTCAACCATTCATGCTCAATTCGGCGACGTGCTTTTTGAGTAATTTTTTGATCAAGAACATCACTTACAAAGGATGAATCCAATAATGCAAAATTATAAAGACGAACTTGGTCAAACGTATTGTAAAGAGCAACTCTATGACGAGGACTCCAAAATTTTATAGACACAACTAATTTCCAAGTTATTTAAGATGGAGCTATTATACTATATTTATTATTCTAAATCAAGTTAGAATCCTAATCTTATTTGTAAGGGTAAATATTCAGCATCTATTTCATACGAATAATTGTATATCTAAACTTTCACCCTTTTTTACTTTACAGAGCTAACACCTATGTTAAGCAGCACGACTTTTTGCGTCAGTTCCAAGACCAAGCTAGAATTAATTTATGGACATTTGGAGAGCAACGATAAATCGTGTTACACACTCTACCTGGCTGTATTTATTTGATTTTCTAATTCCCCTGATTCGGGTTAATTGGAACTATCTGTATTTGTTGGGTTTTCTAATTGTGTGGATTCCACACATTTGGAGATGCCCGTCCCATAACGCTTTTCAACTGCTTTTTCTATCATATTCAATAGTTAAATCTTGTTTTGTGAGTGGTTCAGAACCATCTGTATTTATTGAATTTTCTAATTGTGTCGAATCGACACATTTGGAAATGCCCGTCCCATAACGCTTTTCAACTGCTTTTTCGGTCATATTAGATAGTTAAATCTTGTTTTGGGAGTAGCTCAGAACTATCTGTATTTGTTGGGTTTTCTAATTCACTCGATTCAAGGTATTTGGAATAGCCCGTACCGTAACGCTTCTCAACTGCCAACTCGTAAGCCCTATATATCTGATTAATAAATTGTAATTTGGTAGGGTGCATAAACGAAGTGTCATGCACCACATGGGATGAATTTGGTGTATGACACTTCGTTTATACACCTTACGAGTTACCCAAATCATATTTTTTCAACAATCGATAAGTATTTCTCTCACTAACCCCTAATACCTTAGCAATTTTAGCTCGATGCCCAGAATATTTTTTGAGTAATTTTACCATATAGTCTTTCTCTATATCTGCTAAAGTAGGCTCAGTTTCATAATTCAATTGTATTCCCATAGAATTTGAAGCCTGATGAAAACCTAAATGTTCTGGGGCAATAGTTTTACCGGACAAAATTATCGCTCGTTCAATAATATTTTTTAAGCCACGAATATTCCCCGGCCAATCATAAGCAACAAGTTCTTTCATAGCTGCTGGAATCACCGTTTTATCAACCCTGCTCGAAAAATTATGATTAGTTATAAAGTGTTCTACTAAATAAGGAATATCCTCACGCCGTTCCCGCAATGGTAAGGATTTAATCATGAAACTGTTAAGTCGATAATATAAATCTAACCGAAATTCACTTGACTTGCTCATCTGTTCCAAATCTCGATTAGTAGCAGCAATAATTCGCACATCAGCGATTAAATCCTTGGTACCTCCTAACCTACGAAATTGGTTAGTTTCTAACACTCGAAGTAATTTCGCTTGAATCGATGGTTCTATTTCTCCAATTTCATCTAAAAACAAAGTTCCACCTTCTGCTCCTTCAATTAAACCTTTCTTTTGCTGATGAGCCCCAGTGAAAGCCCCACGTTCATGCCCAAATAATTCTGATTCAAATAGTTTTTCTTGCAAAGTACAGCAATCCAAAGCTACAAAATTACGCTGATGACGATGACTCTGTTGATGTAATTCATTAGCTATTAATTCTTTGCCAGTGCCACTTTCACCTTGAATTAATACATTCATATCCGTAGGTGCAACAGCAGCAATCAGCTTTTTCACTTCTTGTAATGCTGGGCTATGACCTATCATCATTTTGTTGTGTTTACGATTTAACTGACTTTTATAAAACTGATAATCTTGCTTCAATACTTCATTTTCCAACACTCGTTTAACAGTTACTTCCAACTCATCCAGATCAATCGGTTTTACCAAATATTCAGCTACTCCAGCTTTCATTGATTCTACAGCATTTCGTACCGTTCCATAGGCAGTTAAAAAGATGGTAGGACAAATTTCATTCAATTGAGGCAATAATTCAATTCCTTTTCCATCCGGTAATTTACCATCCAAAATGACTAGGTTGGGTTCGTACTTCGCCAAAAATTTCCGGGCTTGTGCTAGTTCAGTCACGCCATGCACTTGGTAGTTCATGTTAGCCAAGTTATCCACCAACATTTTATTTAGCATTACATCATCTTCAACCACTAAAATTTTCATTCACCCATTCCCCGGTAAAATTACGGTAAAAATACAACCTTGTCCACATTCACTAGTCACTTCAATCCGTCCACCATGGTTTGCTATTAAAGTTTTACAAATACTTAAACCTAAGCCAGTACCAGTTTTATGATCAGCTCGTTTACTAAAAAAAGGATTAAAAATCAAAGACAAATTCTGAGGTAAAATGCCACAACCAGTATCAGCAAACTCAATATAAATTTGCCGACTATCTTGCCAAGTATGAATCGTTAATTTACCGCCATTTAACATAGCATTAAACGCATTTTTGGCTAAATTAAACACCACCATCCGAATATCATTTTCTCTACCTAAAATCCGATCTTCCACTAATTCTAATTTTAATTCAATCTGAATCTTATGCTGCTCACTTTCAAATTTCAGCAGGGACATAGTATCGCTAATAGCTTGATGTATTGCGACTAATTGTTTTTTCCCATGACTTGGAGTACCTAATTTTAATAACCGTTGGCTAATATCAATACATTTATCAATCTCGCCATCAACTAGTTTTAAGTAAGCCAGCACATTATCGGTATTACCAGCTTCTAATGTTCTAATCGTGCTTTGTAAGGCTAAACGCACTGAAGATAACGGATTATAAATTTCATGAGCCATACCAGAAGCCACTTCACCCATTGTAGCCAGCTTTTGTTCATGGGAAAATTTGATAGTTTGATTGACATCCCGCACTGATTCAACGATTAACTTGACCAGTTTGCCAGCGATTTTCACTTCCATCGGAGCTGCAAATACTTCAACAGTAATGTGACTACCGTCCGCTCGCACATGTTGCGTAATGGTTTTTATCGGTTGACTATTCTTACCAATTTCATGCAAAGGGCAGGTTATCATGGTTAGTGGACAGGGCTTGGTTCGGTTATAACCAGACTTATAGCAGGTTTGATTTAAAACTACATCTTGACTTAAACCTAATTGGTGACAAAATGCTTGATTTACTTTTAAAACTTTATAATCTTGGCCAATTACCCGCAGACCATCCGGCACTGCATCAATCAAAGCCTGTAGAAATACCTCTTGCTCACTGATATCACGAATGCTGTTTTGTAAATTCGTAACCATTTTATTAAATTGCTGAGCTAACAGGCCTAGTTCATTATTCCCTATATCAGAAACTCGTGCAGTTAATAAACCATGGCTTAAAGTTTGACTGGCATTTGCCAATTGTTTAACTGGTTTCAGCACTAAACGGTTAATAAACCACCATAACATTAACAATGACAAACCAATCACGAAAATTCCAGCTTCAATAAATAACAAAGCATTATGCCGGGCTTTGTCACGGATTGGATCGGCGTTGTAATCTATAAACAATACCCCGTTGATTGGGCTAGAAGCAATGGAACCGTGACAACGAGTGCATGGATATTTGTTATAAACTGGATTGATGCTGCGTAATATATGCTGGCCTTGTTGATTGATAAATTGAGTTGTGGCATTAATTGGCAATAAATCGTTATCTAATTTTGTGCCTAATAGACTAGGATCGGAAGAAAATCGAATTTCCTGCTGTGGATTGATAATCGTGACCAATCTAATCTCTGGTTGTTGTCCCAATTTTTTCACTATATCTCGTAATCCATCAAGGTCTTGTTTTAACATGGCATTTTCTAAAGATGTTTGTAATAACAGGTTGACTGCAACTGAAGCCGCACTGCGTTCTTGGGCTAATTGTTCGTTATAAATACCCATGAATAAAATCAGACAAATAACAGAAGCAATAGTTAAAACTGTGATCATAGCAATGCTGAGTTGCCGATTTAAACTACCGGTAATCCAGGCTATTGGTTGTAATTTCATTTTTAGTCTGTCAATTTGTCAGAAAGTTGTTAACTTATGGGTTTACGATACTTTAGAAATTCTTAAATTATTATAACTAACTGATGTTATATGATTTTTTAAATGTAGATTCGGTTATGACTGCGTCTAACCCAACCTACGTTCTACATCCAATAAAATTTCTACTGACATTTTGTCATATTATGAATAACTATGCAACACATAGCTTTACATTCTTTTACTAAATTTAACCTGTCAAAATGGCAGAGAAATACTAATATATTGTCTTTTTTTCGATTCTGATTTTAATAAAATTATATATAAATCATATATTAACGCTGATTAATTTAATATGGCATAAAAATTGATATGGCTTTGAATAAATCAAGCAACAATTAGATCATTTATTATCTCCAAATTTGAAATAAAATTTATTGTACGTGACGTTTCCATGCGTCACATTTTTTTAATTCAGGAGGTTATATGGCTGCCCTCACAGCGGAAACTAAAGCGATTGTGAAGAGTACAGCACCGATTTTAAAGCAAAAAGGTAATGAAGTTACTGACCGAATGTATCAAATAATGTTTGAGAGTTATCCAGAGATTAAGCCATTATTTGCTAATGCTCCAAACAATCAAAATGAAATTTTGGCTCGATCAATCATTGCTTATAGTGAAAATGTAGATAATTTGCCAGCATTAGAAGGGGCTTTGGATAAGATAGCTCAACATCATATACATACGAATGTAAAACCAGAACATTATCCTATTGTAGCAAGCTCTTTATTACAAGCCTTAAGAGATGTGCTGGGTGAAGAAACAATTACCATTGAAATAACAAATGCTTGGACCGAAGCATATTGGTTTTTAGCCAACTTGTTAATCGACAGAGAAAAAGCTTTATACGCCAAAAACTAATTCGGTTAAGGATAATATTCTAATTTAAAAAACTAAGGTATAAATATTATGGCTGAACTTTCAGCAAAGACTATAGAAATAGTAAAAAGCACAGCTCCAGCTGTAAAAGCCAATTCAGAAAAATTGACTAGCAGAATGTATGAAATTATGTTTAGCACCTATCCATATGCTAAAGCATTATTTAAAAATGCTCCTGCTAACCAGCCTCAGGTTTTGGCTAGATCAATTGTGGCTTATGCGGAAAATATCGATCGGTTGGAAGCTCTGAGTGGGGCTTTAGACAATATTGCAGAACATCATATTAAAACTAGCATTTTACCAGCCCATTATTCATGGGTTGCCGATTCTTTGTTGAAAGCAATTAAAGATACTTTGGGCGATGCTGCCACTGATGAAATTATAAGTGCATGGGGTGAAGCATATTGGTTCTTGGCTAATGCTCTCATGGAACGAGAAAAGAAACTCTATCAAACAGCACTTACTGAAGAAAGGAAGCGAATAGTTAAAAGCACTGCTCCTATTTTAAAAGAAAAAGCTGAAGCTATAACTACTCGCATGTATGAAATCATGTTTGCGAATTATGCAGATGTTAAAGAGCTATTTAAAAATTCTCCTAACAATCAGAATCAAATTTTAGCTCGTTCAATCGTTGCATATGCAGAGAATATTGATAATTTGGGTGTTTTAGGTGACGCGGTGGAAAGGATTTCCAAACATCATGTTGCCACTAATATCAAACCAGAACATTATCCTTGGGTAATAGAATCTTTACTACAGGCAATGACTGATGTGCTGGGTGATGCTATTACTACTGAAGTTAAAGAAGCATGGTTTGCTGCTTATTGGGTTTTAGCTAATATTCTTATCAACCGAGAACAAGAATTATACAGTTCTTAATTGTTATCTCCTTGGGGTTTCTACTTTGTTACATATAGCTAAATTATCAGAATCTGACAAAGTAGATTTTTTTTAGTAACATAAATTTAAAGGAAGTTTTACAAATATGAAAGTTATACTTGCCGCAGTTGGTGCATTTTTAGTAGGAATTGTCGCAACTTTTTTGGTAATAGGTGGTGGTAATAATAGCGAGACTGCCCAATCTTTTATCACTCCAAATAAGATGGCGGATGCCGTTCACGTCGTAATAGAAGCAGACCGTACTGCTTATAGTAAAAATATTGTTAACCGTTTGGTTAATGAAGAGAAAGTAATTAAAGCAACTGAACATTGGAAAGAAGACAAGTCTTTGTTGTTGCCTGCTCAAATGTTCCGTGCTGGTTCTGAATTAGCCCAGAAAAATAGTAGTGATTTTAGTTATGCTCTGTTATCTCTATGGCCAATAAACAAACAAAACAAGGCTAAAACTCCAGCTGAAAGAGAAGGATTGCAAGCAGTTATAGATCATCCCAATGAACCTTTTTATAAAGAGGAAACTTTAGGTAAAAAACGTTATTTTACCGCAGTTTATGCAGATGTTGGAGTAGCTCCAGCCTGTATCACCTGTCATAATGAACATAAAGATAGTCCTAGAAAAGATTTTGAACTAGGTGAAATCATGGGTGGGGTGGTAATTCGTATTCCATTGAATTAAGCTTTTTAAGAAGGAGTGATGCAGAGAGCATTGCAGTAAGCATTCCCAACGGAGACGTTGGGAATTAATTATAAAATGTAGCTTGAAATTATACTAATAACGCTGGTAAATCCTTAGCTAAAGCCATCTTTTCAGCGACACAAGTTCCAGTTAGTGCAAAGCCAGCTAATTTCGGACTGAGAAATAAGGCTTTAAGGTTTCTACCTTCACCTTCAATTTGCCATTCTCCTTTTACACCTAGTGCTGGTGGAGATATAACGAGTGGACAAGCTGGAGTTTTCACTACAACTGGCATGGCTGGATAATTAACTTGAGTAGGTTCGCCAGCTAAAGTTTTTGCTAGAGCTTTAGCAGCATTCATCAATGGCATTACAAAAGGCAAAACTAGACCTTCAACTTCAGCACAATCACCAAGAGAGTAAATATTTTCCACATTGGTTTGTAAATAGCGATTAACTACAATACCACGATTAATCATTATGTTAGTAGCTAATTTAGTACGAGGAAACAATCCAATGGCTGACAGAACTACATCGGCCTCTAAAATATTACCATCACTGAGGGTTAACTTATAACCTTTAGCAATATTAGTAACTGTTGTATCAAAATGGAAAGTAATACCTAAATCTTGTAATGCTTGCTGCAAAGTTTGACCAATTATTTTTGGTACCAACCGACCTAATGGATGTGGAGCTAAGTCGATAATGGTAACCTCAAAACCGGCTTGTTGTAAATCATTAGCAAATTCACAACCGATTAAGCCAGCTCCCATAATTACAACTTTTTTAGCATTTGCTAAAGCATTACGAAACTTAGCATAATCATTTAAATCATTTACTGAAAGCACATCAGCCGCTCCATCACCAGCTAATGATAAATGGATTGGGTCAGCTCCTAAAGCTAAAACTAATTTACTATATTCTAGTTGTTTATCTTGAATGGTAAGCGGGGTAAATTGAGTTACTTGTGCATTAGTTAAAATTTCGGCATTTAACTGTTCTCTCATCTTGGTGACTGGGATAGCCACTAGATTTTCTGGAGTTTTATTTTGACTAAAAGCGTTGGATAACATAGGTTTAGAATAAAAATGTCCATCATCAGCAGTAATAAGCCGTAATGGTGAATCTTTATCAAGTTTGCGGAATTCACGAGCTACAGTATAGCCAGCTAAACCAGTTCCAATAATAGTTATAGGGTGCATATTTTTTCCTAAAAGTTATAAAGTTGAGTCCAAATTTTAATATTCAAACTAAATTTTGAACTCCTAGTTAGCCTATTGTAAAAGCATTTCAAAATCAGATTTACCTACTTGGCATTCGGGACATAACCACTCATCTGGAACATCGTCCCAACGAGTGCCAGCTGGAATACCTTCTGTTGGAATGCCAGCGGCTTCATTATATTCAAAACCACAAATAACACATTTATAAACTTTGAAATCATCAGACATAATAAAAGACCTATATTTAAGATTATTTATATTAAAACAATCGAAAGAATTGAAAAAAGATATAAATATGGTATCATACTATTTAAAATAATTATACATATATCAGAAAAATATATTTTTTATGGGTAAGTAAAATAATTCAATTAAGAATCTGATACTTATCCTAGATTAGCTATAAAATTAACCTTGCAGAAGTAAATCCCATTTCTATAAGAAATTAGGGGTAAGTAATATCTAAAAATATTATTAAAAACAATATTGTATTTGGAAAATAACCATGGAAAATAATTCAATACGCTGTAATGTTCCAATTTTACAGTCATTGACAGAAGAAGAAAAACAAGAATTTTTGGTCCTGGCCACTCTTATCGAAGTGCAAACCGAAGAAGCAATTATTGAAGAGGGCGAAATAGGACATTCAATGTATGTTATTAAATCTGGGAAAGTACGGGTTTTAACTACTACTGAAACTGGTCAAGCAATTATTTTAGCTAATTTAGAAACCGGCGAATGTTTCGGCGAGCAAGCAGTATTAGCAGGTCGTACCGAGGATAAACGAGAAATTAGTGTTATTGCAGTAGAACCGACTAAATTATTGAAAATAGCTTTGTCCGATTTTCAATCAATCTTATCGAAAGATAGTGATTTGCAAACACGACTACAGCAGATTACCGAAGATAAAATTCGCAATGAACGGATTAAAAAATCGGCTCAATTAACCAGCACTTCAATCCTTGATAGTGGCGGCATGGAATGGTTAGAAGAACAGAAATTTGTAGATGGTGAAATCGTGTTTCAACAAGGCGACACTGGAGATCGCTTTTATCTAATTTTACAAGGCATAGCAAAGGTTACGAAACAGGAAGGTGGTAAAGAAAAAATAATATCTCGTTTAAGTAGAGGCCAGTATTTTGGCGAGATGGCTCTAATTCGAGATGAGCCACGTCCAGTTACAATTACGGCTGAAGGAACTTTACGGGTCAATAGTTATACTGGTTCCTTGACCCATAAAGCGGTTAATTTTTCCATGGTGGATAATCTCACTTACCAGCCTCCTAGGAAAGCTAATTCAGGTGAGGCAATTGCTTATAAACATTATGGAGTTGATGAATTATCTTTTCAAATTGGACCATTAGTTGGAATCACTGCATTTGGAGAATGGCCCGACGTAGGACATGTGCATGGCCCAGCAATAGCAGATGAAGAAACCGAGAATGTGCGGCATGACTTAATCAAGGAATCTTCTTTATTTAAATCGTTACCATCGGGTGGTGACAGCGTAGAATGGCTAGAAGAATTGAAATTTAACGATGGTTCGGTCATCTTCCGAGAAGGAGATATTGCCGATAGATTCTATCTGATTATTTCTGGCATGGCCAAAGTTACTAAGCAAGAAAACGGCTATGAAAAATTAGTAGCTTTATTATGCCGAGGCCAATATTTTGGTGAAGTAGCTTTAATTCGCAATGAGCCACGAGTCGTTACTGTCACTGCGGAAGGGCCATTATGTGTTGCCAGCTTGAAAGGACTGATTACCTTCCATACCAGTAAATTCATGGATATGGACAGCTTGACCACCATGTATCACTTCTCACAGGGCGAAAAAATTGTTTCCACTAAAGTAGTGGATGCTCCAGTGTTTGATGTTACTAAGGTTGGGGCCGTGCTGGATACACCTTATATTTATAAACGGTCAGGAATTAGGCGAGAGTTGTTTTTCCAGAATGGTAGTTTGGTAGGAATGACCACGATTGGAGAGTGGCCAGACTTAGGAAGGGTGCATCAATTAATCATTCGTAATCAACGAGTTTGGCCTTGGCAACGAGCATTATTTAAACTCAAGGGCGAGCTTTGGTTAGAGCAAGAACGAGAAAGCTTTAAAGATAATGCGGTTATTTGTAAATGTACTGGAGTAACTCGTGGAGTATTAAATCAGGCTGCTGCCGATGACTGTGATACGGTAGAAAAATTAGCCGAACGAACTGGTGCCTCAAAAGTTTGTGGTTCTTGTTCACCTTTATTAGCCGAAATAGTTGGCCATTCTGATATGGAAGCTGCTGATATTATTTCAGTTTTGCCAGTTACTAGTGAAGTTAAATCTTTCTGTTTTAAGCCCCGCCATTCTAAAGTTCTTCCTAACTTACCTGGCCAGCATATTCGGATTGAAGGCCAGATTGATGGTCATTGGGTGCAAAGAGCCTATACACTTACTTCTTCAGCAGAAGAGTATGATTATTATGAAATTACGGTGAAGCGGGAAGAATATGGGCATTTTTCTCGTTGGTTACACGATGAATTAAATACTAGTTCTTTAGTGAAAATTTCTAAACCGCAAGGTAGTTATTATGTGCCATTAGATGAAGAAACTCCGGTGGTTTGTTTTGGTGGTGGAATTGGAATCACACCGTCATTGGCTATATTACGTACTTTATACAGCATGAATAGTGATCGTATGTTGCACATTGACTATTCTGCTCAAACTAGCGATCAATTCGCTTATCGCGGTGAATTTATTGAAATTTCTAGTCAACAAGATAATGTTAATGTCAATCTGCGAGCTACCACTGAACAAGGTTTTCTGCAAGCTGAAGATGTGCAGCAAATCATTCAAAATTATCCAGATGCTAATTTTTATATTTGTGGCCCCAAACCTTTTGAACAAGCAGTATGCAATCATTTAGCAGCAGCCAAAGTTCCGAGTGATAAAATTAAAACTGAACAATTTGTACCAGCCGGTGGTAGCACTGCAGCTTTACCTAAATTAAAAGGAGCTAAAAGTTTGTTAACAGGGTCAATTTTGACTTTGATAGTTGCTGTTTTGTTTATGGCTTTAGGACCAATTCCTTTTTCTGATAGTGTACAAAATACTTGGCAAATAGATAAATTGTGGACTGATAGTTTTTGGAAACAAGTTAGTGGTTATACAATCCTTGCTCTTACTGTAATCGGTATGATAATGTCGTTCCGCAAACGTTGGAAGAAATTTGATTTTGGTAATTTTGCCTGGTGGCGAATTATGCACTTAAGCACTGGGTTATTGGCTTTGGCTTTGTTATTTATCCATACCGGCATGACTTTGGGAGAGCATTTTAACTTTTTGTTAATGATAAGTTTTTTGGGAACGTTGATAATTGGTTCGGGGATTGGAGTGCTAACATTTGTCGAAAGTCGATTGCCAGAAGTAACTACTGCTTATCAAGTTAAAACTTGGTTGAAAAATACTCATATTGCTATAGTTTGGCCATTGCCAGTTTTGGTTGGGATTCATATTGTATTGGCGTATTATTTTTAATAATTCTTAATGCTTAATTATGAATGCTTAATTGATAACATGTTCATAATTAATAGTTATTTAAGAAATCGTATAATGTAAGTAGAGTTCAATATTTATCTTGGAAATTACCAAATTAAAATTTGGACTCCTAAAATTGGTTTTAATTAAGCATTAAGAACTCATAATTAAGAATTAAAAAAATGACATATATAGAAAGATTTTTAGTCTGGAGCTGGACTAATTTTAGGCAAATAGCTCTATGGTCAAGTTGGATTTTAATTACAATAATATTAAGTATTTACCTAACTACAAATCTGCTAGGCCAAGATAAAAGCAATTTTTTGCCCGCAGAAACTACACATGGGCATTATCAAATTGAAATGGCTTGTGATGCTTGCCATACCACATTTGATGGAGTAAAACAGCAAGCTTGTTTAGACTGTCACGCAGCTGAGTTTGAAAAAGTGAAAGATTCGCATGAAGAAAGTAAATTTTCTGATCCTAGAAATGCCAGTATGTTAGAACAGATAGATGCCCAACTTTGCATCACTTGCCATGTTGAACATAGACCTGATATGACTAAATCAATGGGTGTTACATTGCCAGATGATTTTTGTATATATTGCCATGAAGAAATTGCGATAGACCAACCTAGTCATGAAGGTATGCCATTTAATGAGTGTCGAGATGCCTGCCATAATTATCATGATAACAGTGCGTTATACGAAGATTTCTTGGCCAAACATTTACATGAAGCTGATACATTTGCCACTCCAACTACTATTTTAGAACGTAATTTTCTAGAAACTTATAGCATAGAGCCAAAATATCCAGTTAAAAAGTTGACCATGCAAGAGCAAGATGCTCCAGAACATATTAATTTAGAGGATGGTGAAGATTGGGTGGATAGTAGTCATGCTAATGCTGGAGTGAATTGTATGGGCTGTCACGAAAATTCTG
>DAOUSL010000257.1 GCA_030627235.1 Thioploca sp. | reverse complement strand
TGGATCAACAAAGAAAACTTTAATACCTGTTTTACTTGTTAGCTTCTTATGCTTTGCAAACTCTTTACCATTATCAAAAGTAGCTGTAATAATCTTATTAAGATTCTTGGTACTTGAATCCAAGTAATTTTTTCGCCAAATATAATAGGTTGATAATGATTTGATGCGATTAACAATGGCTGATATTGCTACTCTAGGTGGAAACTGTATCATAAGGTGAATATGATCTTTGTCTGTTTCCATTTCTAGAATATCAAAATCTGATTTAGACTCTATATTTCTAATAATTATCTTCATATCATCATTAATCTTATTCATAAGTAGATTTTTTCTATACTTGCACACAAATATAAGGTGTATTTTGAGGTTGTGCTTAGAGCGATTTGTTGAGATATACCCGTATAACTGTCTATTATTTTTCTTCATTTGAAAAATTTCTTATAACCATGTATAATACTATTATAAATAATTCATATCAGTATTCATGCTAAAAGCTTACAAATACAGAATATACCCAACAGTAGACCAAAAAGTCTTATTGGAAAAGCACTTTGGAAGTGTTAGATTTCTGTATAATAGGTTTTTAGATTATAGACAAAAGCAATATGCTCTTGGTAATAAAGTAAGTTATTTTGATACTCAAAAAATATTAACGACCTTAAAAAAAGACGGAGATTTTGTTTGGCTAAATGAATGTTCAAGCCAAGCGTTACAAATGTCTTTGAGAAATTTAGATACAGCTTATACTAATTTTTTTAGAAAATCTGGAGCTTATCCTAAATTCAAATCTAAGCGAAATGCTTTACACTCTTATACCGTACCACAAAATATTGTCATCAAAGATACTAAGGTTTGCTTTCCTAAGTTTACAAAGGGCATAAAAATAAAACTACATAGAAATGTACCAGAGTACGGTATCACTAAGAGAGCTACAATCTCAAGAGTTCAAGATAATTACTTCATCTCAATATTAGTTGAAGATGGTATACCTATACCTAAGCCACATAAAGCAAAAAATGCTGTAGGTCTTGATATGGGATTAATTCATTTTACAATTGCAAGTGATGGAAAAAAGTATATAAATCATAAATATACTATCAAATCTCAATCTAAATTATCTAAATTACAAAAGAGACTTTCTAAAACAACAAAGGGTTCTAGTAACAGGTTGAAAGCTATCGCTAAAGTTCAGAAAGTACATACTAAAATAGCTAATCAAAGGGCTGATTACATACATAAAATATCAAATGAGATAACCAATCAGTACGATATAATTTGTGTAGAAACTTTGAATGTAAAGGGAATGGTACGAAATAAAAACCTATCTAAGTCAATATCAGATGTTGCTTGGGGTAAGTTTTTAGGTCAATTACAATATAAAGCAGAATGGAAAGGTAAAACAGTTATCAAAGCTGATAAATGGTTTCCTAGCAGTCAACTATGTTGTGTTTGTGGTACTAATACAGGCAAAAAACCATTACATATAAGAAAATTTGATTGTCCTAGTTGCGGAACTAAAGAAATTGATAGAGATATAAATGCTAGTATCAATATTAGAAACTACGGCTTAGGTACAATAGATGTTAGAAATACGGCAGGAACTGTCGAAATACAAGCTTGTGGAGTGTCCTCTGATGGGATTATGTCTTTGGATGTAATTAGTTATGATATATTGAAACAAGAAGCCCAATCGTCTTTAGCGGTTGGGTAGTTCACTCAATTCTAAGACACTAAAAACTAATTTCGGTGTGATTGTATTCGGTCTACCTTGTTTCAATTGTGTTGTTTTTTTATGTGTCGGCAAATCATCAAATAAAAATAATTGCTTCATGTGATAGCCTGAAACCTAGAAAACATTAACTTAATTTAACATAGTGGCAAAATATTAAGAATAATTATTGATATACGAAATAATGAAGAGTATAGTTTTTGTAGCTAATGAGTAAAGCCAGCAAGCCTTACTCATCTAAGAGAAGATAAATAACAACAGTATTTATCTTGCAATTGCTGATTACAAGTTTAAACACAATCAGCAATATATCAAGATATTTCAAAAGTTTTTATCCTCCTAATACACAGAATTGGAATAATGAGTTCGTCGTTCTGTAATGTATTGCTAGTGTCTAGACGGGGGTTAATATCCATAAGGCACACACATACGACTATCAATACGAGAAAGTACGCAGTTGGGATTATTCTACCTATACCCAATTAGCTAATGTTATATCGTGATAGTTCCTAACTAGTGGGATATTGAGAGCGTAAAACGCTGTTTGAGTGGTTAGGACAGGGTAGCTGATGCCAAGATATATGAATTGATTATGTGAATGTGGCACAGCTGTGGCTACTCCTGAAGAGCTTTGAAAATAAAGGCTTACTAGGGTGGCACAGCTGTGCCAAGACCTTCGGGTCTGCCTTGTCAGCTGTGGTTACATTATTGGTTTGGTTGTCTGTATCTGGTCACAAAACTTATAACGCGGAGAGTAGAAAAGTGAATAAAATAAAGACAAGAGAAGAATATAAGAAAGAAATTTTATATATTGCTCAAGACTTCGATAATATTATTAATCTTAGATTGTACTCTCAATGTTTATTTTGATTCCAAAATGCACCTCATTAGGAGTTAAGTAATTTAAACATTTTTTGGGTCTATTATTCAAGTCTATTTGCAACTTTCTCAAATACTGGTGTGAAATGTTATCAAAATTAGTACCTTTGGGTATGAACTGTCTAACATATCTGTTCATATTCTCATTGGTGCCTCGCTGCCAAGGTGAATATGGATCAGCAAAGAAAACTTTAATACCTGTTTTACTTGTTAGCTTCTTATGCTTTGCAAACTCTTTACCATTATCAAAAGTAGCTGTAATAATCTTATTAAGATTTGATGCTCTATACAAAATATGATTTATAGAACTAGCTGTTCTATCTTTAGATTTACCAAGAATAGTAAATCTACTAACTCTGTCAACCATAGTTACAATAGCGCCTTTATGGTCTTTACCAACGATTGTATCTCCTTCAAAATGATAGAGCTCTTTTCTGTCATTTGCTTCTTGTGGTCGTTCTGAGATATTTACTCTATCCTTTATTTTACCTTGCTTTGATTCACCTTCTTTCTTGTATCTGTAACGCTTACCTTTAAAGAATAGGTAACACTTGAGTTGATACTTATGTATAAAATTGTAAACAGCCTTGAAACAAACACTAGCAATACCTTCATACCTTAATCTGCCACAAATTAGCTCTGGTGACACTTTCTTCTTAAGTAGTCCTATTATCAACTTTTTAGCTCTATCAGTAAGTTTATTATTGTTAGATCTTCTACGACTAAGATACAACTTATGAGCAGATTCAGCACGGTAAGTATTCTTGATTGAATTTCTGTTAATCTCGTTGATAATAGCTGTAATGCTAAAAGCTATTTTATTAGCTATTTTTGAATTAGGGTATCCTAATTCAAGTAAGTTTTGTATACAATATCTATCTGAAAGAGTTAAATGTCTATTTGGCATTTTTAAAGTTCCTTTTGTTTATTTAAGTTCGTCAAAACCTAATAAACTACATTTGGAACTATCTTTCAACTATTTTAAACTTTGAGACTACAATCTAGCTATTATTAAATAGTAAGTACAGCAACAGGTAATTACATATATAAGATAGAACTAAATAAACTCAACAACTTGATCAGTAAACTCACTAGTAGTAACCAGAGTCGTACCATCAGTATAGATATCGCCAGTTCTAAAACCTTTATCTAGTACTGTATCAACAGCAGTGGCTATACTTTGAGCCTCTGTAGTCATGCCAAATGAATATGCTAACATCAGACTAGCCGATAGTATTTG
>DAOUSL010000331.1 GCA_030627235.1 Thioploca sp. | reverse complement strand
TTCATTTTTATACCTCAGTGTTGTTGTTAAAATTATGCGTAATAGGTGTGTAGCTTATCTAGTACATTCTGTACATCGTTATCTATGTACGTTTCCTTGGTGGTGAATAAACCAAGAGGAGACCTCATACGTTCATTAACTGTCTCTTTGGTTAACTTGGTTTGGTAACAATATTTAAACCCAAGCATTTCCTCTTCTTCAGTAATATTAAGTAAGTCTGAGCCATAAGTGGATAACTTCTTAATAGGTACCTTCTTAGAGCTAATGACGGTAGAGAAATAACTCTCTACTCCTTGGTTCATCAGGGATCCTTTCACCTTCACCAGAGTCTCTGATATCATCTCAGACTCATTCATCACATCCATAGTATGTGCAGTGAAGATCACATTCTTAGTAGACTTAGCCACATACTGAGACATAAGATTCTTAAAGAACTGAGCATAGTCACCCCATGCTTTCATGGTATTGACTGAGTTAATTACATATACACTCTCAAATATATCCATACAATACGTAGCAGAATCAATAATGATTGTGTGTACATGTGGCATGTTCTCAGCTTCAGTGAATGCCTCATAAACCTGAAGAGGGTCTGTGATCATAAACTCTTCAAATCCACTCTTGAAGGGTAACTTCTTATTCTCACAGTTAAGATAGAGTACTCCCTTTGGATCTTTGATATTCATAAGAGAAGCACTCTTACCTGTACTACTCTTACCACAGATTAAAACTAAATTATCATTAGCCATTAATTACTTCCTTTATTTGTGTCACGTTCAATTATCTTTTTACTTACTGTAATCATGATAGTGGATAGAATCTCTGTCTCAGTTAGCTTATCTACAAGCTTACTATTTAGATCCATTACCTTATCCTTAACCTCATCAAAGTCTAAGTCAGCATCTACAAGAGCATATGCATACTTAATAATCTGATTAGATCTATTCCCTTCAGAGGAACGTAAGCAGAACCATCTCTGTAATGAGTCAAGAGATTTAGCTGTATTAAGAATCTTCTTTCTAGCTTCAGCTTTAGTTGTCTTAGGGATTAGAGGAAGGACATCAAATAACTCTCCTTGGTTATAGAAATACTCACCATCAAATGATTCCCATTTCCTTGCGATATCCCCTGTCTGTTCATCAGAAGCGAATGGCAAGAAGCTATAGACGTTAGTCATGAACTCTGCATACTCTTTCTTGTTGAACTTAAGGATATGACTCATAGGTAAGATTATTCTGAATCTATTCTTATCTGCAGTACTCCTCTTGGTTGTATACATATGGTACGTATACTCTGAGAGAAGCAACTGAGCTGTACTCACAGATGAACCAGAATCAATGTCTAAGACAACCATATTGAATCCAGGAATAGCATTCTCAGCTAACCTATAATTCTCAGCAAAGTGATGTGCTGCCCAATGGTATCCAGTAGCCTGTGTTAACTTGTGAAGGTCTGTAAAAGCTACCTCTTCACCTACATAACCCTTAGCCATCTCTGTACCATAGGAGATAATCATCTTATCTATATTGGTTTCCTTTAAGCTCTCACCTGATAGAAACTCAATACCATCCAGATAACTCTTCTTAATGATAATATTATTCTTATATCCATAGGCAATAGCTAAGGTAAGCATCTCTTGTTTCTGAGAAGCACTCCCCTTAAAGAAAGGTAAATCTTCTGTTAGATCAACAAGGGTTACTTCCCTCTCTACATCAGCCATATACTTGGCTAACTTAACGTAGTTACGTTCTCTAGATATAATCCGATTGAAGGCATCTCCTGACTCCTCTGCGAGCTTTATAGCACTATAGAGGATATCTTCTGTCACTTCATGGTTACCATCAATGAAGGCATAAGCACCTGCTAATTTTAGAGCCTTAAAGTATCTATGGCTCATGTCTGCCTTCTTAAGCTCATCATGAGTAGGGAACTCATCTGCCCTCTGTTCACAGTACATTCTGTACTTAATGAGGAGGATAGAGTTAGCTTTAGATACAAGGATCCTCTTACCATAATTAACCATATCAGCTAAGTTACCTAACTGATCTGATAGATCTTGTAAGAAGGTAGATGAAGAAGCA
>DAOUSL010000139.1 GCA_030627235.1 Thioploca sp. | reverse complement strand
TTTCTCGAATCGGAATTATGAGGTAATTTGGGGTGATGATGGTGAAATCCGGAGTTTTCAGGATAGATGGAGTGGTGGAATTGACCATTATATTGCGTGGTTAAAGGAACGAGTGGAGGAGATGTATCGGATTTTAAAACCAACTGGTTCTATATTTTTACATTGTGATTGGCACGCTGATTCTTATATTCGAGTTTTTATTTTGGATAAGGTTTTTGGGGAAGAGAATTTTAGAGGTAATATTATTTGGAGAAGAACGAATGCTCATAATGATGCTAAGAAAAAACTTGCGGTCTTAACTGATACAATTTGGTATTATTCAAAATCAGAAAAATATACTTATAATGCTGTTTATGCTCCTTATGATGATAAATATATTGAAAACTCATATAGATATCAAGATAATAAAGGTAAATATATGTCTGATAATTTAACAGGAGCAAAAATTAATAAAAATGACTTAGAATGGAAAGGTTATAATCCAGCTTCAAAGGGTAGGAGTTGGTCAATAAATAAAGAAGCAGTTGCTAAATTAGTTGGAAAAAATAAAGCAAAATCTATGAATTGTGTGGAAAAGTTAGATTTACTTTATGAAAATGATTTAATTGAAATAACCAAAAATGGTACACCTAGATTTAAACGATATTTAGATATTTCTAAAGGATTATTGCTAGGTAATTTTTGGGCAGACATAAACAATATACAATCGCAAGCAAAAGAACGTATCGGTTATCCAACTCAAAAACCTGAAAAACTCCTTGAACGTATTATTACGATGGGTAGCAACGAAGGCGATATCGTCCTAGACCCATTTCTAGGCGGTGGCACAACCACAGCCGTTGCCGATAAATTAAACAGACATTGGATAGGCATAGATCAATCTGTCCAAGCGGTTAAAGTATCAGAACTCAGATTACAAAAACAACAAGATTTATTCTCCAAACCCTTCACTGTACAATTACACAAATACGATTACGATACCTTACGTTATTCCGATGCCTTTAAATTTGAAACATGGATTATTCAACAATATGATGGCATTCCAAATACCAAACAACGTGGAGATAAAGGTATAGATGGTAAAACTAAAGATGGCGTACCAATTCAAGTCAAACGCTCGGATAATATTGGCCGCAATGTAATTGATAATTTTATTTCTGCTAGTAAACGTTTTGATAAGAATTTATTTGATAAAAATAAACATAATAATAAAACAATTGGTTATATTATAGCTTTCAGTTTTGGTAAAGGAGCAATCCAAGAAGTTGCTCGGCTAAAAAATCAAGACAATCTGATAATTCAGCTAATTACCGTAGAAGAAATCATTCCCATTGCTAAAAAACCAAAATTAACGGTAAGCTTCAAAGATTTAGGTTTGGATAATAAACAGCTACGTGAAGTTGAATTTACTGCCATTGGAGAATCAGAAGCTGGAATTGAATTCTATGCTTGGGACTTTAATTATAATGAAACAGAAGGTTTTAAAGCCAAAATTATGATTGATAAACAAGGCAAACAAACCCATAAATTCAAAACTGGTGATTATCAAATTGCAGTAAAAGTCGTGGATAATGCAGGATTAGAAAATTTGGAAATGGTTAAATTGAAGATTAATGGGGAAGTCAAAGGAAGGACTAAATGAAATTAGCCCATGCTTTGACTCAGCTATAAATTCATTCAAAGGATTGTTACTCACATAAGTTAAAATCCTTCAGGAAGTTTATCATGATTTATTAACCGTCAACCGTAACGCATTGATTACCACTAATAAAGAACTTAAAGACATGCCAATCGCTGCCATCCAAGGAGCTATCAAACCAACTGCAGCGGCTGGTAAAGCTAATAAATTATAACCTATTGCCCAAATTACATTTTGCCGAATAATTTTCAATGTTCGATGAGCAGTGTTTATTCCAATCAATAAGTTAGGCAACTGTTCAGTCAATAAAATCATATCTGCACTAGTGCGAGCTATTTGAGTACCATTTCCCATTGCAATTGAAACTTGAGCTTGAGCTAATACTGGTGCATCATTTACTCCATCTCCTATCATTGCAACTATTTCACCATTTGCTTGTAACTCTTTGACCAAACGTAATTTATCTTCTGGAGTTAAACTTGCTCCGGTCTTCTCTATTCCAACTTCAGTTGCAACTCTTTGAACAGCAGCAGTATTATCTCCGCTCAATAAACTAACGGATTTACCTTGTTTTATTAAAGCCTGAATTAAATCCTTAGCTCCCTTTCTAATTTCATCATTTAACATAAAAACAGCCATTAATTTTGGAACTTTAATACCAGAACTATTTGATTCTATTTTAGCTAGTATAACCAATGTATTACCATCTTTTTGGAGGTTTATCAATAATTGTGTACTAATGCTTAAACCAGTCATTTCCATAATAAAATTAGGAGAACCAATAAAATAATGCTCACCATTAATTAGACCTTGCATACCTGATCCCGGATGGCTAGTTACATTTTTAGCTTCCATAATAAGATGGCTAGTTTTAAACTTGAAAGCTTGAGCAATCGGATGTTCAGAATAATGTTCTAAAGCGACTGTATATTGTAAGCATTCAGTTTGATTGAAATCTGCAAATGTATGAGTTTTCAATAAATTTAAACTACCTTTGGTCAAAGTTCCAGTTTTATCAAAGACAAAATGAGTAGCACGAGCTAAACTTTCTAAGGCGTGGCCTCTACTTATTAATAGCCCAACTTGAGTTAAATTACTGGTGGCGGCTGTGATTGCGGTTGGAGTGGCTAATGATAAGGCACATGGACAGGTTACGACTAAAACAGAAATAGTTATAGTTAACCATATTTCTGGGTCAACATTCCACCAATATATCGCTACTCCTAAAGCTAATAACAGTACTCCAAATACAAACCAGGAAGCAACTCGGTCAGCCAATTGAGTTATAGTTGGTTTTTCAGTTTGGGCTCGTTCTAATAGACGAAGAATGTAGGATAATACGGTATCAGTACCAATTTTGTTAATTTTCATTTGCAATGGACTATCAATATTTATCGTGCCAGCAATCAACTTTTGGCCAATATTTTTAGTAATCGGATTGCTTTCTCCTGTTAATAGAGATTCATCAACTTTAGATTTTCCAGTTAAAACAATACCATCAGCAGGGATGCTTTCTCCAGGTCGAATTAGTAATCTGTCCTCAATTTCTAAATCAGCTACTAATACAAGCTCTTCTCCGATGCCATTTTTCAGCAAACGAGTTGCCATAGTCGGTACTAAATGGACTAAATTTTCAGCTGCTCTAGCTCCACGTTGTCTAGCTTGTAGCTCAAAATATCTACCAGTTAATAGAAAAAATACAAACATTGTTATGGAATCAAAATATACATGACCACCATAGAAAATTGCATGAATACTACCTAGAAAAGCTAAACTTAGGGCTAGTGCAATCGGCACATCCATACCAACTTGACCACGAGTTATATCCTTCCAAGCTGTTTTAAAAAATGGTTCTGCACAATAAAATATAATTGGTATCGTCAAAATCAAATTTAGCCAATGAAACAAACCCCTAAATTCAGTTGACATACCATACCAATCACCAGCATACAGTGCAATGGAAAACATCATCACTTGCATTCCCAACACTCCAGTAATTCCAATTCTCTGCAACTGCTGTTTACGTTCTCGTTCCAAAACTTCTTGCTGACGAGCTGGATCGTATGGATGGGCAATATAACCTATATCAGTAATTGCTTGTAAAATCTCACTTAATTTGAGTAATGAATCATTCCACCTTATTCTAGCTCGATGAGTAGAATAATTAATTTGTACGTCAATGATTCCATTTAAAGTTCGCAAGTTCTTTTCATTTAACCAAATACAAGCTGCACAGGTTATTCCTTCTAAAATTAAAGATGCTTCTTTTATATGTTCTCCTTCAATTCGTACAAATTTCTTTTGAATTGCTGGATTATCGTATACAGTATGTTGTTGTAAAACTTTAGGAATTGGTTCATTTACTGTGGTACGATATTTATAAAAATCTTGTAAATCAGCATCAATAATAGCTTGAGCAACTGCCTGACAACCCATGCAACACATTGGCTGTGATTCGGTTTCAATTGTTACTGATAGATCGACATTGGTTGGGATTGGTAAACCACAATGATAACATTTTGACATATTAAACAGCTACTTGGGCTTTAATGTGAGGATGTGCCTGATAATTATCAATAATAAAATCGGCAAATTCATAGGAGAAAATATCTTTTGGTTTAATTGGTATGCTTAATTTAGGCAATTGGTATGGAGTTCTAGTTAATTGTAAGTTAGCTTGTTCTAAGTGATTGTTATATAAATGAACGTCACCTCCAGTCCAAATAAATTCTCCCAATTGTAAATCGCATTGTTGAGCTACCATTATAGTTAGTAGAGCATAACTAGCTATATTATAAGGAACTCCAAGAAACACATCACACGATCTTTGATACAATTGACAAGATAATTTATTATTGGCTACATAGAACTGGAATAATAAATGACAAGGAGGTAAAGCCATTTTATCTAATTCAGTAACATTCCAAGCTGATACAATAATTCGCCGTGAATTTGGATTAGTTTTAAGTTGGTCAATGATTTCTCTAATTTGATCTATTTCACCATTTGATGTTGGCCAACTCCGCCATTGTTTACCATATATTGCTCCTAATTCCCCATTTTCATCAGCCCATTCATTCCAAATTCGTACTCCATTATCAGTTAGATATTTAATATTGGTATCACCATTTAAAAACCATAATAGCTCATGAGCTATGGATTTAAAATGTAATTTTTTCGTAGTTAATAATGGAAAGCCAGCTTCCAAATCAAACCGCAATTGTCGCCCAAATACAGATAAAGTTCCAACCCCAGTTCGGTCGTGTTTTTGACTGCCATTGCTTAAAACATCTTCAATTAATTGTAAATATTGTTGCATATTTAAATTCGTTATCTCTAAATTATGGTGGGGGTTTTTAATGCTTAATTAAATTCAAAAGATATAATATTCGCCAAATGGTTGTTTCGGGAATGGAGCGAAGCGGATTTCCCGAAATCTAAGTAATATCAGAATTTTGGCAAATAGTATCTCCCATCCTACATTAAATCATTTGGAATTGTTAAGAGTTTCGGGAAATCCGCTTCGCTCCATTCCCGAAACAACTATCAATTGATATTTTTGAATTAAGAATTAAGAAAATTAGTTATTAAACGGTGCTGTTCTATGTCTTGGAGTAAATTTAAAACTACTATCAATATCTTTGGTATTACAACTTTTCATATTAGCTTCCACAAAACCGCCTGGTAGTACTACTAAAAAACCATCCATATCCATATCTGGTGAATCAATTCTAATTTGGCCATCAATTCCTAGCCTAGAGGATGCGCTTATTAAGCTGTCTGGAGATGCTATAAATTGGTTGGAACTAATATTAATATTACCACCTGAACCAGCATCGGCTTGGGCTTTAATTTTGCCACCATTCATAACTACAAAAATAGGATTGGTTATCTTAATATCACCACCTTTCCCAGCCCCAATACCAACGCTAGTAATAATTTGACCATCTTGTAAAAATAGCAATTTTGTAGTTTTTAAATCAATATTACCACCAGCAGCATTGACAGCTGAAGTTGTTATATTACCACCATTTATCAAATTAATAGTATTAGCTTTAATATCTAAAGTACCAGCATTACCAATTCCTAAACTATTAGCTGAAATAGTTCCATCATTAGCAAGAGTTAAATTATCAGTTTGAATTTCAATATTACCACCCGGAGCTGAAACTAAAGTATTAGTCAATAAACCACTATTAGAATAAGCACCCTTTCCAGTTATAACAATTTCTTTCTTTGCATTAATTTTCAGATTACCACCAGCTCCAAAGCCTAAAAATACTTGCCCACCAATAATTCCACCACTGCTATCACTAATAACTCCTCCATTATCTAAGTGCAAACTATCCACATCAATAATTATATTGCCTGCATTACCAAAACCACCAGTAGCAGCACCAATAGAAGCATTATTATCTAAAATTAATTCTTTGGCGGATAAATTTATATTACCAGCATCATCAGAACCAAAAGTTATTGAGGCAATAGCACTTTGGACATTTTCAAACATATCTGTTGAAGTAGCTAAAAAGCCGATCCTAAATCCAGATAGATAAATTTTATTTTTTACATTTAAAGTGATATTGCCACCTTGACCAGAAGATTTGCTCAATGTATTAGTAGAAATTAAACCACCATTAATCAAATTGATGGAATCAGCATTAGCTAAAAATTCGCCAGCATTACCACTACTATGACCATTTAACGAAATTGCAGATCCATCTATGGTTAGTTGACCAGTATTAATTATAAGTTGTCCACCATCGCCTTTATCTAATGAACTTGAACCAATAATACTAGTAAATTTTATCTGTTCTGGATCAAGAAAAATTCGTTTATCAATAATTGATACTGATTCTGTCGCTGTAATATTTAATTCTCCACCATTTCCATTACCAAGAGTATCACTAACAATTTGACCACCATTAGTAAGAGCCATGCTTACAGTATTAATATTAATATTGCCAGCATTTCCATCAGCAAGAGTATTAGTTTGGATATAAACTTTATCAATATTCAAAATTGGTGTATCAATATTTAAATCTCCAGCATTTCCAGAACCAAAAGTTTTAGTTGATATAGCAAATTTACCAATATTGCCACTAATATTAACTTTCTTATCCAACTTGATATCAATTAATTGACCATTTTGTTCAGCTAAAGTATTTGCCTGCAATACAGAATCATTCATGATGAATTGTTCGCCACGAATAAAGATACTGCCACTACCAGCCCCACTGACATCAAATAAGGTATTATTAGTAGTAATTTTACCACCAGCCATATTCAATTCTAAACCAGTGTTATTGAGAATAACTTCACCTTTGGAGGCCACACTAGCTAAATTTATTCTTCCACCTTGAGCAGATAATAGAGAGCTTGCAGAAGTTGCTATTTTGTCATCTTGAATAATTTCCGATTGACCAATTAATTTTAAGTTTCCACCAATTAACGATAAGGTTTTACCATAAGGTACAATAAGTTGGCTATCTTGAGTAGTAATAGGTTGTGGTGCAGTTAAAAATCCGAATGCTTCAACTGGAGATATACTAAATGAACTATCTTTAGACAAATCAACCTGAAATGTTTCATTACCTAACCGTAAGTAATTAGCAGTGCTGGCATGAAAGCTTCCTTGTATATCCAATTTAGCATTAGAACCAAACATAATTCCATGTGGATTTAGAAAATAGAAATCAGCATTAGGAATTGTGGAACTAATCAAGCCGTCAATATTGGAAGGATTATTACCAGTTACTCGACTGATAACATTAGTTATGTCATTAGAACCTGAAAAAATGGCGGATTCATTACTTTGTAAATTAAAATCTTGAAAGCTATGAAAAAGATTACTGCCATGTAGTTGACCTAATTCAGGAGTAATTTGGAAATCAGGGCCAGACAAATTTATTAATTGGCCTAAAGAACCATCAGTAATTATTTCTGCAAATACTGAACAATGGAGTAATATTACGCTCAATGCAAAATTTATTTTACCCCAAATTGTTAATCTTGAATTTATTATATTTAACATTTAATTTATCCTATCGTATATTAAGTACGAATTAAAACTTGAATAAGTTAATTATAGGTTTAAACAATACTTTCGCCAATGTCGAAATTTGTTACTTAGGTTTCGGGAAATACGCTATGCTCCATTCCCGAAACAACCAGCGAAGGTATTATTTAAAACAACATATTTTCTACTGCTTTAATAACTATAGCACTATCAAGTTCTTCTAAACAACGACTATAGCTTTGTCTGTGCTGATCGCATCCTTCTTGATGACATGGAACGCAATCTCCAGAACCTTGAATTAAAAATACATTATTTATCCGTTGACTACCTTGTCGTTGGAAAGCAATTTCATAATTATAATCATATGGCCAAGGCCCCCATTTTTGTGGATTAGTTGGTCCAAATAATGCCACGGTTGGAGTTCCAGTTGCAGCTGCTAAATGAGTGATAGATGTATCTGGGCCTATATAAATTTTACTAGCTTGAATAAGTCGAGTTACTTCTGCAAATCGTAATTTTCCTGCAACATTAATTACTGTATTTGGCATATTTTGCTTAACATTATTAATATATTCTATCTCTTTTGCATCATTACCACCAGTAAGAACTACAGATAATTTTTTATTAAGTAAATATTGGATTAAGTTTTTCCAACCAGTTACAGTCCAACGTTTATAATGCCGTAATGGTAACAAATGTAAAACAGCAAAATTTGTCTGCTGCCATTTAAATGGTAATAATTTATCTAAAATTAAAGTTGAATCAGTTAATTGTGGAACAACTACTTCATAACAACGTGGAATATTTAATAAATCAGCAAGTCGTAAATTTTGAATTACTGTGGGAGTATAATTATCATCAATTTCTGTCCAAGCTTGTGTTAAGAACCTTTTCCAAGCATCTTGCCATCGTTTTTTTGGTACGATTGCCACTCTTTTAGAAGCAGCTAGTATTGCATAAACTAATGGTCGATCACCAGTTAAGGTAGAAATAGCTAAGTCATAATGCTTAAATATCTGTTTGAATAAGCTTTTATATTCAGCAAAACTAGGATGTTCAGTAATACTAATTAGGTTATTATAATCTGGATTGCCAACTAATATTTCACCTTTATTTTCATATACTAAAACATCTATTATTGCGTTAGGATAAGCCTTGCGTAAAGAACGTAATAATGGAGTAACTAATAATACGTCTCCAATTTGACGAGTTGCAATTAATAAAATTTTATTATTCACGATATGTCAATTCTTAATTAAATTCAAAGATTAATTCGTTATAATGTATTTTTAGCAGAAAAACGTTGAATTATAACATCTAATAATTTATTAGCTAGTTCAGTTTTGGAACAATGCGGTAACTCAAGATTACCATCATTCCAAAATACTTTTAATTTATTATTTATACTATCAAATCCTGAGCCATCAATCCCTACTAAGTTTGCTGCTATCATATCCAATTTTTTAGTTGCCAATTTTTTGCGAGCATAGTCATCTAAATCAGTAGTTTCTGCGGCAAATCCAACGGTAAAAGGTGGTTTAGATAAATTAGTAACATTAGTAAGAATATCTTCTGTACGTTCTAAAAGCAATTGTAATTGTGCAGAATCTTTTTTTAATTTATGCTTAGTCTGTTGAACAGGTCGATAATCTGCTACAGCAGCAACCGAAATGAAAACATCAGTATTGCTAATATTAGCCATTACAACTTCTAACATATCTTTAGCACTGTAAACGGATATAGTTGGAACTTCTGTAGTTAATGCAGTTGGACCACTCACTAAAATTACTGAAGCTCCTTTATTAGCAGCGGCATTTGCTACAGCATAACCCATCCGACCAGAACTACGATTACTAATGAAACGTACAGGGTCTATATCTTCTCTAGTCGGCCCAGCAGTCACTAAAACTTGCTTTCCTTGTAATGGTTGGGTTAATACTAAATTTTGTAAAAATTGAATTAATTCTAAAGGTTCTAACATCCGTCCTGCCCCAATTTCACCACAAGCTTGAGAGCCAGTTGCTGGCCCTAAGATTTTAATATTTCGTTGGCGTAATTTCTGGCAATTTTCTTGTGTTATAGCAGAATTCCACATTTGCTGATTCATTGCTGGAGCTATGGCAATTGGAGCTGTAGTAGCTAAACAAATCGTACTTAGTAAATCATCAGCATGTCCATAAGTTAATTTGGTGATAAAATCAGCAGTTATTGGAGCAATCAAGATTATATCTGCCCAACGAGCTAAATTGATATGTTCCATTTCAGTTGCAAACAGATCAATATAGACTGGCTGGTTAGATAAAGTTTGTAAGGTTAATGGGGTGATAAATTTAGTGGCTGCGTGAGTCATTACCACTCGGACAGTGAAACCTTGTTTGGTTAAATTGCGTACTAAATCAGCACTTTTATAAGCTGCAATACTACCAGTAATACCTAATAATATATTGGAAAACATTTTTTTCTCTAACAAAGTTAACCTTTAGGAATAAGGATTTAATAAAACCCGAAACTAAACCTGCCAGGTTTGAACGTCAAATTTTGGAGATTATTAAATCATCATTCCTTATTAAAAACTATAGAAGTAACAAAAACCCCAAGTCCATGACAATGGGTTTTTTGATTGTGTGTACAGAATCAAGTTAGAATTAATTTTATTCTGATTCCTAATTATCTACCTCCTACCATTGCCACCCTTTGTTTTATTTCCACTAGGCTTTGTTCTTTTTATATGGGTTTTTTCTGTATTGCAAAGTTCATCTTTTGTAACTCCAATTTTGGCAACTGAGTAATAAATATATTGTTTCAAAGTATTTAGTTTTCCATCCCTAGCATGTTGCTGTTGGCGAACCCTCAAGTTATTTGTCTGCCCGACATATTCAACTTTACCACTATCTTTATTGACATGGCGATATAATCCTGGTTTTTTAGGTATACTTGCACCACGTCCTTTTATTTGGTCAGTTTTTCGCATTCGCCCTTTATTAATAGCACTTTGTTTTTTTAGTCCTTTTTTAGAAACTTTTTTATCTACTCCTACAAAGAATCTAAATATCTTTCCAATAATATTCCAAAATCCCATCAGTATTCTCATATATCATTTTAAAAATCTAATATTTCTCTTCTCAAGCTGAAGGTCGGCCTTCAAAATTAAGTTAGAACTATATCGAATATATCCTAAAATTATATTCTATCAAATTCACTTTGAACTATCAAACGTAGATAAATGATTAACAGCCAAGTAGAATGTGCAACAAGATTTACCGTTACCTACCATATTTATAATATACCAATATCTTTAAAACTTTATCAATTTGGTGGGTAATAAAATACGTTACTCCATAGACATCAACTTAAGCAATCATAATATAAACAATAAGTTATAAAATATTTATTATGTGTGTTTTAGCCAACCCCAAAATGTGCGTAAGTGTTCTGTTAGACAATTTGTCAGAGACAC
>DAOUSL010000022.1 GCA_030627235.1 Thioploca sp. | reverse complement strand
GAATCTTTCGAGTTATATTAACACGATTGATGCAATTCACTTCGTTCATTGCATCCTACATTTATTTAACCTTATTTAGGTAAGATGTCTAATCAATAATAAAATATTCAATATTAGAATAACCACTCTCACCAACTTTATTATAAGCAGTTATCCCTACATAAAAAGCCGTTCCTATTGTAAGTTCTACAGAAAAACTAATTTGTTGTTCCATATCAATATGTTTAATATAATTAACATCTGGATAAGGAGCATAATACAAATTATAACCAGTAGTTTCAGCAATAATATCCCAAGTAGCTGTTACTATTTTACCGATTTTAGTAAGGGTAAGATTTGGAACTGATGGGATTGATACTGCATCTGAACTATCAAGTTGGGCAGTGACTAATTTAGTGTTCCCCCATTCAAGAGGATATTTTTCATATACTTTGGCTCGCATTTGCAAGGCATAATCACCAATTTCTGCTGGATTAAATATAAAAGAATCTGTTAATGGAATATCCGTTATAGCACGATTAGTTAATTCTTCCACGTTAGTAAAAGTAATATCATCAATATACCAACCTATCCCAGAATCTGTTTGAGGATAGTAAGTTCCAGTTTCAAGAAAATAGTTGAACCGTAATTGAATTGATTTATTATCGAATTTAGCTAATGATATTGTTTGATTACTGAAACCATTTTCTCCAGAATCACCAGTCCCTGCTTGAGTAAAAATATCTTGCCAAATTTGGCCGTCATCAGTTGAAACTTGGACTTTGGCTATTTGATCTGATGATGCTAATCCTAATCTGCTAGAGAAATTAAGTTTACTGCTATCTGTCAATAAAAATGTATGGTTAAAAGTTAAAATCTGCTCTTTTGATGGTTTAGGATGAGCTAGATGGAAAGATGCTGAACCATTTGCTTGGATATCAGTAGTAATAATTTGATAACCAGATGATACATCAGTCGTTAAATTATTGATACCAGTTTCTGCTCCTTCTTGTTGGGTAAATACTTTCCGTTTGGCTTGCAATAATTGATAGCCTGTAGCATTATGGACAGGATTAAAATCATAAATATTATCTTGATTAACAACAGGTTGACTAGTACCGGAAATAGCTGGCAAAATAGAATCTACTCCAAATATAGATGGATCAATTATAGTCGTTGTATAATTAAATTGCTTGGCAATACCATTAACCATTACGTTATTAATAGCAATAAAATATATAATATCCGTGGTTTGAGCAGAAATATTTGGTTCCCAAACTAATGTATTATCCCCAATCGAACTACTATTATCTTTGTGAATAATTTTTAATGATACTGTCTGTCCTTGTTGTTGCATAGTTACTTTAGCGTTGTTAAAATCAGCATCTGGATAGGAAAATGACCAACGTGGAAAGGTCAATTGATAAGGAACGAATCCACTTGGAGGCCAGCTTACAAATTCATCCCTAGTGATAGGACGAGAGATACGTTTATCATCATCAAATACCCAAATCGAATTAGCAATACTAGTCCAATCTTTAGCTCCTTTAACATCTCCAGTACCCATTTTGGTAGTGAATGGATAAAGCAACCAACGACGATGACCAACAGGTTTATTATTATCACCTGCATCTTCCATTTGGCCAAAAACAGCTTGCGAACCTATACTCCCAAGTGATAAATTTGATGATCTTGCTGCTTCCACACCGTCATCCGTATAACAACTCCAAGTTTTATCAGGATAGTGATTAATTTGGTTATTAGCAGCCATCATGAGAGCCGCTTGTTGGGCTTTATGATTTAATTCAGCAGTTAGCTTTATATCAGCTGGAATCCCAGCCATAGCCCGGAAAAAATTAATTCGCAATTCAATTGCATCACGATATTCTTGCGATATAGTTCCAGGAATACATTGTTCTATATTTCCAGTCCAGCTTATTGGTATATTTTCTGAAGCTTGATATATAGTATTAAAAAAATTCCGAACTTCCTCACGATTATTAGTATCAATAGTAAAACTTTCCGCAATAATACTATGTGTAGAGGTTATTAGTAAGATAAATATTAACAGTTTCATAACATTTTTTAATTATTGATTGGTGTTTTAATAATATAAGTTAGATATAAGAGAAAAACAAGCAGTAATATATTTGATCATTATTTAAACAATCCTAATAATTTTACTTCCCACTATAAATATTCTAGTCACAAATCCATATATTGTAGGTCTAATTAGCAGAACGTAATCAACAAAAAAAATAACTAATTCATGATAAAATAACTACTTATTCTATTGACCATTTGCTTTTAAGATAAGCGTATAAGCAACCATGAAATATCTAATTAGTATCTCTATTATAATCATAATTACATTAAGTCTGGTAGGAGTAAATTATTATTTAAAACAAGAACCTATATACATAGCATTTATTGGGCCTATGTCTGGCAATGGAGCCGCTGCTGGTAAATTGATGACTCAAGCAATTCAATTACAATTGGATAAAGTCAATGCCAAAGGAGGAGTAAATGGCAGACAAATTTTGTTAAATAGCTTCGATGATAAAAATGATAAAACTCAAGCTAAACAACAAGCACTAGCTATTATTGAACAAAATAAAGCGATTGCAGTAATTGGTCATTGGTATAGTTCTGCTTCTATCAGTGGAGGAGAAATTTACAAACAATATAAAATCCCAGCTATTAGTCCAGGTTCTACTAATGTCAATGTAACTCTAAATAATGATTGGTATTTTAGAACTATTTTTAATGCAAAATCATCTGGTCAATTCCTCGCTAATTATGTCAAAAAAGTATTTAAACAAGATAGTGTAACAATTATTCAAGAGGAAGCAGCTTATGGTGCTTATCTAGCTGATGTATTTGCAGAAACAACGATTCAAATGGATGGTAAAGTTAATTATAGATGGAAATTTGATAGTGCAGATGCTAATTTAGATAAAGCTCTTGCTAAAATAATTAATTGTTTAAAAAATAAATCAGATGCAGGAGTAATCTTTCTTGCTGTCCAAGCTGTAGAGGGAATTAAATTAGTAAAATTAATGAAAGAAGCTGGGATAACTAATCGAATTATCAGTGAAACTAGCTTTTCAGAAAAAACTTTTATCCATGGTTTTAATCAATTTCCTATAGAAAAAACTAGTCCTGGTTATTATACCAATAATATCTATGTGGCAACTCCATTAATTTTTGATACTGCCAATAAGAAAGCTCAACAATTTCGAGAACAATACCAAACTACTTATCAAGAAGAGCCTGGTTGGGCTGGAGCTTATGCTACTGATTCTACTTTAACTTTATTAAGAGCGATTGAAGCAACTAATATTACTGGTCAAAATCTAGGAGAAGATAGACAAAAAATTCGGGATTATCTAGCTAGTATGAACGATATTAATAAAGGTTTTAGAGGGCTTACTGGGTTTAATTATTTTGATAAAAATGGCGACTCAATGAAACCTGTTTCTATCGGAGTATTTAGAAATGGCAATATTATTTCCGCTTCAACTCAGTTGCAAGACGTACCATATGTCAATCAATTACCTGATTTAGAGACTGAAATTGCTAAAGAACGAATTGCTTTGATTGGCAATAAATATATGTATAAAACCAAGGTAGTATATGTTGGGATTGAGTTAAATGAAATAAGTGAACTTGACACTAATAATTTAACTTATACCATGGATTTTCATTTATGGTTCCGATTTCAAGGCAATTTAAAGACTCAAAATATTGAATTTATAAATGCTGTTGATTCCATTCAGTTAGGAAAGCCAATTATTGAAAAACTAGGAGATCAAACTAATCATTTATATCATGTACAAGGTAAATTTAAAAGCCAGTTTTTTACTGATTATTATGCTTATCAACAATATGAATTAGGAATGAGTTTTCATCATAAAGATTTGACTAGTAACAATTTAATTTATGTTACCGATGTGTTAGGCATGGGAATAACCAATCAATCTTTATTAGATAAAATTCAACAGTCTCAGATTTTAGAAATGGCATCAGAATGGAAAATTAAAAACATTCGATTTTTTCAAAATAATATTCATAAAAGCTCTCTTGGCAGTTTAAAATACTTAAATATGCCAGACCAACAGATTGAATTTTCTAAATTTAATATTTCTTTAACTATAAAAAATAGTCAATTTACCTTACGAGGACGTTTACCTTTTTATACCTCAATTGAATTAGCCGCAATAAGTTTTATTGTCTTATTAATATTACTGCAAGCTGAAAAGAAATTTATCAAATTATTCAAATATATATGGTTGTTACAAGTTGCATGTACACTTATATTATTATTAGTTAGTGAAATAATTTTATTAGAATTATTAGCATTTGGAACAAATGGTCATTTACGTTATATAATCTTAATATTTGATGTATTATGGTGGCTAACTCCAGCATTTTTAACCAATTTAATTATCAAACATTTTGTTTGGGGACCTTTAGAAAATAGCACGAGTCAACCAGTTCCAACCGTAGTCAGAGTATTTATTGCTTTCATAGTTTACATGTTAGCATTTTTTGGAATCGTAGCTTTTGTTTATGATCAGGCACTTACCAGCTTATTAGCAACTTCTGGAGTGATTGCTATGATTATTGGTTTGGCAATTCAGATTAATATTTCTAACATTTTTTCTGGAATAGTTATCAACGTAGAACGACCGTTTAGAGTTAATGATGGAATAAAAATTCAATTAGGCAAAGTCTTTCATGAAGGTAAAGTGGTTGATATTACTTGGAGAACTACTAGATTATTAACTGATGCAGGCTATGTATTAAGTGTTCCCAATAGCGTTGCTTCAGAAGCGGTGATTCATAATTATAATTATACAGAAGAACTTTGCCAGTCTTCAGTTAACATTAGAATCGACTATGCTCATCCTCCAGAACGAGTAGAAAAAATATTATTGGATGCAACTTTATCAACTGATGATGTGTTAAAAGAACCTCATCCTACCTGTCGTTTTAAAAAATTTGTTGATTGGGCAGCAGAATATACTATACTCTTTTATGTGAATGATTATGGTAAGAAAGTATCCTGTAACCAAGCTGTATTTAAACGGGTTTGGATTCATTTAAATCGAGCTGGAATTGTGCCACCAGTAGTTCGTCAAGAAGTACAAACTTTTCAAGGTATCAAATCTAGAAGTTTAGATGAAGCTAGTAAACCAATGGCATTATTGCATGAGATGGATATATTTTTACCATTTTCAGAAGAGATTAAAACTTATCTTAGTGAACGAATGCGACAACATCGATTTTCCGAAGGAGAAACTGTAGTTAAACAAGGTGATGTTGGCAACTCTTTATTTGTAATTGTAGAAGGAGTTGTGGTAGTACAAGTAAAATTAGAAGACGATAAAATTATTGATGTTGCTCGTTTAGGAGCTGGAAATTTCTTTGGTGAGATGGCATTATTCACTGGCCAAAAAAGAACTGCTACCATTCTTACCATGACTGAGACAATATTATTAGAAATAATCAAAGATGATATTGTTCCGTTAATTAGTGAACAACCAGAAGTAGCTAAATTAATTAGTAAAGTGTTAACTCAACGTAAGCTAAAAACCCAATCCAAATTGAACTCAACTCCTTCCGAAAAAGATGTAATTTATAGAGAAATGTTAGATGGAGTTGGAGATTATTTTGGATTAGATAACGATTGTGATTAGCTTTTATGGCAATTTTTAATTGCTTATATTACTGTAGTTTATCTAAAAATAGAACATATATGAATTATTTGCCTAAACAAAATGTTGAAAAAATTTCTCCTAATAAATCATCGCTGGTAAATTCACCAGTTATTTCATTCAATGCTTGTTGAGCTTGGCGAAGTTCTTCAGCTAATATTTCAAAGGCAGCAACATTACTTAATGCGATAGTCAATGATAATTTAGCTCTCTGTAAAGCATCCAAATGACGACGACGAGCCATAAAATTACCTTCAGTATTGTTTTGTAAACCCATTTTTTCCTTTAGATATTTCTTTAAAATATCAATACCTTCCCCAGTTTTAGCTGATAGGTATAAAATACCATCCTGAATACCAGCTGAGTGATTACTAAGGTCAATCTTATTATGAATTATTAAAGGTGATTTATCCAACAAAGCTTGACTATAATTCTGATTTGAGTTGTCATCCAATAATAATACTACTAAATCTGCTGCTTCTATTGCTAACTTCGTCCGCCGAATTCCTTCTTGCTCGATTACATCATCTGTTTCTCGTAAACCAGCTGTATCAGTTATATGCAATGGCATTCCATCTATTTGAATTTGCTCTTTAATTACATCCCGAGTAGTTCCTGGTAATGGAGTTACAATAGCGGTATCTCTACCAGCTAAACAATTAAGTAAGCTAGATTTACCAACGTTTGGTTCGCCAACCAACACAATTTGCATTCCTTCTTTTAACAAAAAACCTTGTTGAGCTTTAGCTAAAACAATATCAAGTTTTTCAACTAGTTTTTCAATTTTTATAACAATTTGTCCATCAGCTAACAGATCAATTTCTTCATCACTAAAGTCAATCCCAGCTTCAACATAACTGCGTAACCAAATAAGTTTTTTAACTAATTCATTAATTTGAGCAGAAAATTCTCCTTGTAAAGAACGTAAAGCACAACGAACTGCTTGATCAGAACTGCTATCAATTAAGTCGGCTATAGCTTCAGCTTGAACTAAATCTAATTTATCATTTAAAAAAGCACGTTCAGAAAATTCACCTGGGCGGGCTAATCTAGCTCCTAAGCTAACTATAGTGTTAAGCAATAAATCCATTACTACTGAACCACCATGTCCTTGAAATTCTAAAACATCTTCACCAGTGAAAGAGTTAGGAGCTGGAAAGTAAAGAGCGATTCCTTGGTCAATTAATTTGCTGTTTTTATCGCAGAAATTACTATAGGTGGCATAACGTGGTTTTGGTAATTGCTTCAATATGATATTAGCTATTTTGGCGACTAAAGAACCAGAAACTCTGACAATTCCAATTCCACCACGTCCGATTGGAGTGGCTATAGCTACAATAGTATCTTGCATTAATCTTTAATATCTCTATCGTCTTGTTGTAATTTCTAATGAAAAAAGTCTTAATAGTAATTTTACTTCTTTTTTAACAAAATATTCTTTTTACAGAATAAAAAATATAATATATTGATTTTTTTAATAGTTAAATGTAGGCTGGGTAGAACGAAGTTAAACCCAGCAATATCTTGATAATACTTATTAAAATGCTTCGTTATCACTCTACTCAGCCTACAGTTTTTATCCTGTATAAAGATATTTTGGGAAAAAATTTAAATTATATAACCACGTTCTTCATGGAGAGAAATATCCAAACCTTCTGTTTCTTGCTCTTCGGTAACTCGTAAACCAATAGTAATATCAATTATTTTTAAAATAATAAAACTGACAATTACGGTAAAAACTATAGTAACAATCACTCCAATAGTTTGAGCTATAACTTGATCAGTCATTGTAATATTACCAGCACCAAAACCAGTACCACCTAAAGCAGTTGCGGCAAATACACCGGTTAGTATCGCTCCAATAATTCCACCTACTGCATGAACTCCGAATACGTCTAAAGAATCATCGAAGTTAAATATATATTTAATTTTGGTAGCAGATATAAAACAAGCAACTCCAGCTATAGCACCAATAGCCATTGCGCCCATTGGTCCAACTGAACCAGAAGCTGGGGTAATTGCTACTAAGCCACCGACTGCTCCAGAAGCAATACCCAACATGCTTGGTTTACCATGATACATCCATTCAGTAAACATCCAAGCTAATGCGGCAGTTGCAGTTGCAATTTGAGTAACAGCCATTGCCATTCCGGCAGTACCGTTAGCGGCTAATTCACTTCCAGCATTAAAACCAAACCAACCTACCCATAACATGGAAGCACCTATCATAGTCAAAGTCAAGTTATGCGGTGGCATAGCAACTCGTGGATAACCTTTCCGTTTACCCAGCATGATTGCAGCTACTAAACCGGCAACTCCAGCATTAATATGCACTACAGTACCACCAGCAAAATCTAATATTCCGTATTCATCAAGCCAACCACCACCCCATACCCAATGGCAAATTGGTGCATAGACAAAGGTTGCCCATAAAGTCATAAATATTAACATGGCAGAGAACTTCATCCGTTCTGCAAATGCACCTACTATTAAGGCTGGGGTTATGATTACAAATGTCATTTGGAAGGTCATGAACACGGTTTCTGGGATAGTTCCATGTAAAGAATCAACTCCTACTCCGGCTAAAAAAGCTTTGTCCAATCCTCCTATGAATGCATTCATAGAACCGCCATCAGTAAAGGCTAAACTATAGATATACAATACCCAAAGTATGGTCATTAATGATGTGATCGCAAAACATTGCATCAATACTGATAACACATTTTTACTGCGTACCATACCAGCATAAAACAAGGATAAACCTGGAATTGTCATGAACAATACCAATGCTGTTGCTGTCAGCATCCAAGCAGTATCACCAGAACTTAAAGAGTCTTCCGCAAAAGTTACTGAAGGCAAGATTGCTAATAACCAAAAATACTTAATTATATTTTGTATCATCTTAGCTATCTCCTATTATAAAGCTTCTTTTCCAGTTTCACCAGTACGAATCCGAATAGTTTGTTCTAATTCATACACAAATATTTTACCATCACCAATCTTATTAGTATTAGCAGATTTAGTAATTGCATCAATAACTTGCTCTACTTGTTCTGAACTAACAGCAGCTTCAATTTTTACTTTAGGTAAGAAATCAACCACATATTCAGCTCCACGATATAACTCTGTATGACCTTTTTGCCGACCAAAACCTTTAATTTCAGTTACAGTAATACCTTGAACACCAATTTCTGATAATGCTTCACGTACGTCATCAAGCTTAAAAGGTTTAATAATAGCTGTTACCATTTTCATAGATGATTCTCCTAAAAGGATTTAACTTGAAAGTATTAATTTCAGCATAACATATTTTATAATGCTGTTCAAATCGATTAATTTATGGTAAAAAGTAATTATAATTATCCTATAATAATAATCAACAATCTAAATAAGATGTAAAAATATGATTTATTTAGTTATAGTTGCTAAAAAGTATGATTCAATAATTTCCATTCCTTCTCCAACCGATGGACTGAAACTGGATAAGCTGTTTTTAATTCGGGAGCAAATAATGATACCCGAAGTTCTTCCAACATCCATCTAAATTCTACAAGTTCAGAACTTTCTTCAGTATGCCGTTGCCAATAAGCTTGCCAGAGTGGAATAATTGGTTCAGCTTTTCTGGTATCCTTATTTGGATCATGAGCAAGTCTGGTTAAACGTAACTGAATTGCTTTCAAATAACGTGGCAGATGTTTTAATTGAGTTAGAGATACATCTTGGACAAAATCTTCATAAACTAAATGCTGGAGGTGTTGCTTAATTTCTGGAATTGCCTTGATATTATTAGAAAATTTTTGCAACTGTTGATTCACAGTATTGTATTCTTCTAATACCTGAGCTAATTGAATTGCATACTCTGCAGCAGATGGTAATAATTCTGTTTTACCCTCATATAAACGGTATTCAAATTCAGATTTTTTGCTTGGCAAAGGATCGACTAAAAAAATTGTATCAACTATAGTAGTTAACATACAACGTTTTAACTGTTCACAATTACCAATCTTCATATATTTCAAACATAATTTAGAATTGATCGGCATTTGTTTCAATAATTTTTTAGTTGGCAAATTTAATAAAAACAACCGCCGTAATCCAGCTAAATGTTGAACTAAATTAGGTTTATCCAAGATTCGTAAATTGACATAGCTTTCCTGATCAATTAAAGTTGGAAAACCTTGCATTGTCATGTCGTTAAACTTGATCGTTACTTGTTTAGGTAAATCTTCAAAGTCCCAGTTAGTTATATTATCTCGTTCTAACCCAGTTTTATCTGCAATTTGTTGTTGAGAAGTAGTGCTAGCATGATTACCCCATTTCTGTTGTAAAACAAGTAAATCTCGTCCTACAGCTAACTCTTTTGTTTTATCAATTAACCGAAAATTCATTAGTAAATGAGTAGGTAAAATTTCTAAGTTCCACACTTGTTCTGGTAATGGCTTTCCTAATCGACGATGACAAAAAGTAGCTAAAACTTCCAATAAAGACTCTTCTGGATATTCTAAAAAACTACCACCTTGTCTAAAACTAACTTTCGGATTTACTAACGTTTCTACCGCATCTTTAGCTACATTTGGGACTGGTACAAATGCTTTCCTAATAGCTTTTGGCATCCCACGTAATAGAGCAGTAATTTTCTCTTCCAACAAACCTGGAACTAACCATTCAAAAATTTGCGGGGATAATTGATTCAATAAATTCAATGGAATATCGATAGTAACTCCATCATTTGGCTGCCCAGGTTCAAAATGATAATTTAAGGGTAAGTTAATTCCACCTAAATCAAGATTATCTGGGAAAGCTTGCGGAGTAATCTGATCTCCAGCATGTTGCATTAAATCCGATTTGTTTAAAAACAGTAATTTAGGTTGCTGTTTTTCTGCTGGTTTTCGCCAAGTATCAAAGGCTTTACCACTATAAATACCTGCTGGAATTCGAGTATTATAAAAAGAATAAATATGTTCTTCATCAGCTAAAATATCTTGTCGTCGAGATTTATGTTCCAAAGCTTCAACTTCAGCTACCAAAGCTTGATTATAGATAAAAAACTTGGAATTACAATTATATTCGGCTTGCACCAAAGCATTACGAATAAAAATTTCTCTAGCCAAAGTTGGGTCTAACGGCCCATAATTAATTCGTCGTTTGGCTACGATAGTTAGACCATACAGAGTAACTTTTTCAAATGCTCCCACTTGAGCTTGCCGTTTCTGCCAATGTGGTTCAAAATAATGATGTTGACATAAATCTCCAGCCACTCTTTCAACCCAATCAGGTTCAATCTTAGCACAACAACGAGCATATAAACGTGAAGTTTCAACCAATTCCCCAGCCATCGTCCATTTAGGTTGTTTTTTGAATAGACCAGAACCTGGAAAGAGATAAAATTTAATGTTTCTAGCCCCTAAATAAGTATCAGGTTTACCTTTTTCGGCTTCAGTTTTACAAGCAATATTGCCTAATAAACCATTTAATAAAGCTCGATGAATTGCATCATAATTTGCTTCCAATTCATTCTCTTGCCAACCAGATTCTCGGACAAAAGTATGCAACTGCTGATGTATATCTCGCCATTCTCGCATTCGTAGATAAGACAGAAAATTTTTACGACATAATTTGCGGAGTTTACTTTGAGATAAATGTTTAGAGTTTTCCTGAAAAAAATCCCATAATTTTAAATAACTAAGAAAATCTGATTCCTTATTAGTAAATTGTTGTTGAGCAATATCAGCAGCTTGTTGGGCATCCATCGGTCGTTCACGTGGGTCTTGAATGCTTAATGCACTGGCAATTATTAAGATTTCATGTAAACATACTTCCTCTTTAGCCGCTAAAACCATCCGTCCAATCCTAGGGTCAATTGGCATCTTAGCTAGTTGTCGCCCAATATCAGTTAGCTTACGGTCGTTATTTACTGCTCCTAATTCGGTCAGCAAAGTAAAGCCGTCATTCATCATTTTAGCGGTTGGTGGCTCTACAAATGGAAAATTATAAACATCTCCTAAGCGTAATGCTAACATTTGTAAAATTACCGAAGCTAAAGAGGTTCGTAAAATTTCTGGTTCAGTAAATTCTGTTCGTAAATCATAATCTTCTGCAGCATATAAACGGATACAAATTCCAGGAGAAATTCGTCCGCAACGACCTTTCCGTTGATCAGCACTAGAACGAGAAATCTTTTCAATTGGTAAGCGTTGAACTTTATTCCGAATACTATAACGACTAATACGAGCTAAACCAGGATCAATCACAGCTTTAATTCTAGGAACAGTTAATGAAGTTTCAGCTACATTAGTTGCTAATACAATCCGGCGTAAGTTACTGGGATTAAAAATTTTATTTTGTTCTGATGCTGATAATCTAGCGTAAAGTGGTAATATTTCAGTATGAAGCAATTTATGTTTACGCAATGCTTCGGTTGTTTCTCGAATATCCCGTTCCCCAGCTAAAAAAATCAGAATATCGTCTCGTTGACCAATTTCATCTACTGCATCTAAGATACCTTGAATAACATCCCGCTCATCATCTGCATCAGTAAATAAAGGTCGATAACGAGTTTCAACTGGATAGGTTCGTCCAGAAACTTCTATTATTGGAGCATTGTTAAAATGAGTTGCAAAACGTTGAGTATCAATGGTTGCCGAAGTAATAATTAGCTTTAAATCTGGACGTTTGGGCAATAATTGTTTCAAATAGCCTAACAAAAAATCCACGTTTAAATTACGTTCATGAGCTTCATCTATAATTATAGTGTCGTAATTTTCAAGGAATCTGTCATTTTGGGTTTCAGCCAACAAAATCCCATCCGTCATAAACTTAATATAAGTATTAGGACTTAAACGATCACTAAAACGAACTTTATAACCAACGATATCCCCTAACGTACTATCTAATTCACTGGCAACTCGAGTAGCCATAGTTCGAGCCGCAATCCGCCGTGGTTGAGTACAACCAATCAGTCCGGAAGTACCACGTCCTAAAGCTAGACAAATTTTAGGGATCTGCGTAGTTTTACCAGAACCAGTTTCTCCAGCAATTATAACTACTTGATTACTTTTTATTGCATCATAAATTTCAGTTCGATGTTGACTAATCGGCAATTCATCTGGAAATTGAGGTTTTGGAAGATTAGTTATGCGGAGTTGACGTTGTTGCAGAGATTTATATATATCAGCGAGTAGCTTTTCATAAGCAGAATTATTATCAGCTTTTAAACTACGAATACGTTTTTGAAAGCGATATTGATCGCAACGCATAGTATCTTTGTAAATATTACTGAGAGCATTTAACTCTTTGGAATTCATTTATTTATTATCTAATTTAGCAAAATCTTGTTTTTCTCATTCCTAACATTTTGGTTCAATGCCATTAATAGCAACCATAAAGGATAGCCCTTACATAATTTACTTAATGATATTGAATATTTTATTAGGAATATGTTTCCTGACATTATAATAATATTAGGCTATTTTAACAAAAAATTTATCAGATTACGACTGCATCAAGAGTTTTATTATCTTCCCTATAAGATGAATTAATTACTTTTTAATCTTTATAATTTATTGGAAAATTAATTCCATTTTGGGTAGGTAAAATAGAGGTTTCCGCAATAGTATATCCTGTAAATATGCACGATGTTAAAATGACCAGTATTCATTATCACTCCTAATCAGGAGTTAAGGCATTTTATAGTAATTTTTAATTAAATTCAATGATAATATAAATTATTTATTATGTATTACTGCAATCTATTCAATTGAAAAATATGTAAAAAAGCTATAATATAATTAAAAAATATATGGTTTATTAGTTATCAAATGTTTAATTACTAATAGTTTTAACTTTCATTGATTATTAACCATTCATAATTAATTATCCGCCTAACACCGTTCTTCTCTCGTGCGGTTTTTTGCGTCAGGAGTAAGACTTAATTAGGACTTATTTACTGAATTTAAATTTAGCCAGATTCATGACTAAACCAATAGTGGTCTATCACCTAGTTTTGCTATTGTATTTGGAATCTTTAAAATTATTTTTTATCAACCATACATTTACTTCTGAAACAAGACTTTTTATTTTTTCGGGGATATTCAGTTTAACTGCAATTTCCCCAAGTCCTCTTCTATGTCCTGCCCAATAAAGTTTTTGCATTGAAGAATAATCATCTTCTGAAAAATACAGAGGTATAGTTAGGTTTGTTTTTCTGTGTTCAAACGTTTTTGAAATATTACTTTTTAATTTAGGAATATCTAGAAAATCATTCTCCCTACAAAGCAAAAGCAAATCATGGTAATCTTTCATGCGACTATTGACTGCACCTTTGGAGATGACACTTTCCAACTTTTCTGCGAATATTGTTTCTACAGGATAAACACGCAGTGAAATAGCTCCTTCAAAAATCGGCTTTCCATTATACTGATAAAGTTCCAATGATTCCTGATTGGGTTCGACAATATCACCCACGCCAACATCAACATGTATACTATCTTTCATTTTACCAAAATTCAGGTCAAGGCTTACCCGAAAACCTGGGTAGTTCATATGAGGTTGTTCAAGTGGATCTATATTTGAATATGAAAAAATAAAGCCGTCATTCATCTTGACAGCACATATGTCATTAAAAGCTATTTCTATGTTGTGGGCGGTGACATCCATTAGTGTCACCAAGAAATCAATATCCTTGGTTTCACGCCCAATATCAATGTAATGAGAAAGAAGCAATCCGCCCTTGAAAATGAATTTATCACTATAATTTGAACGGTAGATCCGGACTAGAATTCGCTCTAAAATTAGTTTTAGCCAAACTTCATTGAATGTTTTACTTTCAATCTTTGCAATATTTTTTAATCGTGCTTTCAAAGCCTGTTCATTCATATAGTCACTGCCAAAATATAGGGAGTAATATTAACTCGAAGTTTTTTTGCATAATTTTGAAGTTTTTTAAGATCAATTTTTTCTTCACTATTTGTTGTTAATGAATTTTTTAGTGCCTTAATAGCAGTTTCTTTTCCCATGTAGCGAAATGCATCAATGATGGTTCGTTCTTTGTCAAAAATTGGGATTGTTTCACTTCCCATCTGAATTTTAGTTCTCCCAAGCTCAATATTTCTTGTCCTAAATATTTTTGTCCCTTTTCTTTTGGGAGCACTTTTTGTATTAGCTACTGCTATCCAATGCATTCTAGGAATCTCATCAGTAAGCTCATAGAGTGCCAATGCAGAAACAAGACATACAACTCCGCCAGAGATACTTTTAGTCACAAGAATGAGATCTTCCCATCTAAAATCAACATCAAGAACAGATTCTGTTCCTCTGTAAAACCCTCGATCCACTCGTTCAATAAGCCCTTGTTGTACGTAATAGCATAATAAACTTGAACTTACCCCTACCTCTCTTGCTTCTGAAGTACAAAAAATAGGTTTTTTGATCAATTCTTTTAAAAAATTAAATTTTTTAAATTTATTCATACTATTATTTTAATATTTATACTCAATAGTGTCAAATGAGTGTAAATATTAAGAGACCATTTTATTCCAATAACTACTAATTTGGACACTAACACCATTCTTTAGCCGCCAAAGATTAGCCTTAAAGATTAAGCTTGTAGGTTGCATAATCTCGTAGGATGGGTGTTTTGGCGTTACCACCTGAAGATACAGATGAATAATGTTTGGCTTGTTAACCCAGTCTACGATCTTAATCTAATCCAGACTGAACACCGTATTTTAAAGATATGATTTTAATATCAGTTGATGTATTATCCAATCTTTCCATAGCTTGTCTGTGTTCCTTTTCAAAAGTACTTTCTTGCCCTGAAACAATCCCACTTAGCAAGGAAAAAGCTACTATTAACTTCCGATTTTCATATTTATTAATAAGTCTTATTGCATTTTCCAAAGCTTGTATATAATGAACGTGTTTTTGTTGAAAATCAGTAGGGCATTTACAGAGATCAATCGCTTTCACAGCTGGAATAATAGCATTAAAATATTCGGATGATACTTTCTTATACTTCTTACTTGTATCTGCTCTTATTTTATTTTCTAATCTAAACACTTCCTCAATTGCTTTGGCATATTCCTGTTGAATTTTCTTAGTACGTACCTGTTCTCTAAGAATTAGATTAGTACTTTCTTGTTCAGCCAAATTATAAAAATAAGCGTTAATTACAAAACCGAATGTAATAACTATAATAACAACTAATATAATAAGTTTAACGTATTTTCGCATTGTTTTTCTTTGTAACAGCACCATACAATAATCCTGATAATATTGCATCTCTAGTTGTGGCTGGAATAACACAATGGCTTAAGATACCTCTTGATTGCGGATAATGACCCCAATGAATTCCTAGATATTTATCTCCATTTTTACTCTGATTTTTATGGTTATATTTCCATATGATTAAAACAAGACCATTATCTATATGAAATTCTATAATTTCTGTCCAATAAGAAATCATTTGCATATTACTTTATCCCTACTCATCTGTTTGTAACAGTTTAAAATTTTTATCTCGTAAACCTATCAATACGCTATCACCATTTGCTGCGACTTTCAATTCTCCATAATGAGCATTATCATAAAAACGAGCGTGTCCTTCTTGAAAAAAGAAAGATTCAGCACCTAAATTAATTCCACGACCTCGTTTACGAAATCGTAATAAAAATTCAACTGGTTGTAAATCTTCATTATCATAGATACGAAGAAAATGAGCTACCTGATTCTCATCTAATCCCATAACTAAAAAACCATCTTTTTCAGTTCCAGTTGCTTCTGCTAAAGCGGCAATTTTATACCGCAAAATCATATAATCGCCCTGCATTAAGGAACGAGGATCAACTGGAGCTAATTCTAATAAAATGGTAGAACCTTCAGTTAATAATTGTTCTTTCTGATAAATTTGAAAGTTAATTGCTATCAAGATCACAATTACCATTACAAATATTGTTACACGTCGCATTTTTATTCTCCTTGCACTAATGGAAATATATATTTGAATATAAATCGCAAACTCAACAATGCTATCCCAGTGGTAACTAAAGTTATTGATTTCATTAGTAGAGTTATATTCAAATTATAGTAAAATGCTATTGTGAAGAGAATAAGGAATATAATTGCTAATCCCATTAAAACTTTATTGCCACGTTGAAAACCTAACACTAAAATGATTATAGAAGCAATAATCCCCGGACTTTGATATAGTAATAAACCAAGCAATACAGTGCTACCAAAAATAGCATAACTTTGAGGAGCTGACATAGATATACCATATCCATCCAGTATATAAATTTCTAACATAATTAATATAATTGTTAAACCAAGTGTTGAATACCACCAGGTTATATTCGGAATGTCGGGTATATCAAACATCACAGATAGCAATAGAACTATTTGTAATCCAATTATAAATCCATATCCAAGCGGCTGATATAACGAGGCCATAATTTTATCGGTTAAATTATCTGATTCTGCTAACCAATACCAACTAGCTCCAGCAGCTAATAAAATTATAACAATATGTATTCCTTGATATAACCTAAATTCATATAATAAAACCAAAGATGCTAAAGTTGCTATTAATACAGCTAAAAATCGTAAAATATTATTTTTATAAACAAATATGATAAATATTTCTAAAAACCAAGTTACCAATGCAGCAGAAACTATATTGCCGTCAACAGCACCAATTCCACCGATGAATAAAATCTGCCCAGTTAAATTTAATGCCAAGGCTAATTGCTCTATAAATAGTTTATTTTTTTGTGAATAATGTAGGAATATTGTTACTGATAATAATATTAATCCCACTATAATTGCAGAATTAGCATCATTTATTATCTTGCTTAGAAATATAAAAAATAGAAATAAAATTACCGATAACCAAGCGGATATTCCTACTATAGCTGTTATAAACCAAGGATTAACTTCTCTTTCTTGTTGTAGAGTCGTAATTATTTGGGGCTTTGTATCTGGCAATAATAGTTTTTTTAATATTAATTCATCAATCAGATTTCCTAGTTGCATCATTCCTCCTGCTGCCAAATTTGTTTAACTTTTAATAACCATTTAGTCGCTAGACTTGCTTGGCCTATCACTAAAATAGCCAATACTAAAAATAGTACAATTTCATCAAATGGTAATGAGAACCCGATCCAAGTAGTGAATGTTATTAAAATACTTAATAAACAAATCGCTAATAGTAATAAATCATGTCGTTGATAACGGTAATACCATATACTGAAAGCTGTCATTACCATGTATAAAGCTGTTGCTAATCCAAATAGTTGGTTTTTATGCCAAATGATGTCAAAATCGGCGATAGTGATTAAAGTGGGCATGAGCAATACCGTTAAGGTTGTAATAAATAATATACCTCCCAACCATTTACCTTGTAACCATTCAAGTTTATGATTAAATTCATAAATTATTAATGCTATACCATTCAAGGAAAACAAAAGTAAAAATAATTCAATTGGTGTTTCATTATAAGTTGTAGCTACTACTTGTTCCCAGAATAAAGCCAAGCTTAAATTGAGTAAAACAAGCCATAATAACCATAAAGGAGCGAATCTACTCACCAATACCCAAGGTAGAATTAAAACTGCCCAAACCAGAAATAGTTCAAATACATCAGCTCCAGTTTGATAGGTCTGGCCATAAACTGCTAATAAAGATCCTAATAATATAGATGCTCCTAATAATGCTGCCTGACCGGATAAATATTTCAATCCTCTTATTGAAGCAAACAAAATCATAATAAAGATTCCGGCTTCTAACAAACCAAATTTAGCAAATTTCTCCATATCAACCCAATTATAAGCAAAGAAAAATATAATCCCTACTGACAATAAAGTAATACCGAGTAATAAAAACATATTATCTAAAAACCTTCGCCATGCTTGATTATCTGGCACAACTCCAATTTTTTGTAACGCATATTCTAAAGTTTTAGTTTCAAGCTGTTCATTACGAGCTAAAACATATAAATGTTCGGATGTAGCCTGACTATTTAATGTTGTCATAATTATATCCTAGGTATATCTGAGTTTAATGTCATGATTAGCAGAAGTATTAATATTTTGTGATGTCTCTATAAACTTATTTTGCAGAATATTTAACCAATTCTTCCATATCTAGTAACTTACGATCTACTTTCAAATAAGCAACTTCATCTTCAATAATTACTACTGCTTCTTTTACCCCTGGAATTTGCATTAAACATTGATTCAATTTATTTGCTTGTTTAGTATCAATTTTCCCTATGTTTAGTAAATGACTGCTCAAATGGGATGGTTTTTGCATTGTCATTGCTAATACAAACCAAATTATTACCAAAGTACCACTGAAAGCAAATACAGAACTAATTCCATAATGTTGATGTAGCCAACCACCACTAACTCCACCTAAAAATGCTCCAAAAAATTGAGAACTAGAATAAACTCCCATTGCAGTACCTTTACTATCTGCTGGGGCAATTTTACTGATTAAAGATGGTAAACTAGCTTCTAAAAAATTGACAGCAGTAAAAAATAAAAATAGCATTATGATAATTCCAACTAAACTATGGTGTACATAGCTAAAGCCGAATTGAGACAAACCTAAGATTCCAACTGCTCCAACAAATATTGGTTTAATTTTATTATATTTTTCCGCTATTATTATAAATGGAATCATTACAACAACTGATGCTACAAGTACAGAAACATAAACTAACCAATGTTTATCAATGCTAAGTACAGTTTTTAATGCAATAGGTAATACTACAAATAATGATGTAAGTAGCAAATGTAACATTAAAATCCCGATATTTAAACGTAGCAATTGGGTATCTTGCAATACTCGTTTAAACTGGGCTGGAACTGGTTCTGTATCACGGTGAAAACTGCTAATTAATGGTTTTGGTACCATTAGGTATAGTATTGCAATACCAACTAATGCTAACATTGCGGTTAACCAAAAAATACCAGGTAAACTAAGCCAACGGTAAAATATAGGCCCAACTATCAATGCTAATAAAAATGAACTACCAATACTCATGCCCATTATAGCCATAGCTTTAGTACGATGTTCTTCACGGGTTAAATCAGCGGTTAAGGCTAATAATGCTGCTGCAATTGCACCACACCCTTGGACAGCTCGACCAATAATAATTCCTCCCATTGAGGTGGATAAAGCTGCTATTACACTACCAATGGCAAATATTATCAAACCTATATAAATAATAGGCTTACGACCAAAACGATCTGATAACATACCAAACGGAATTTGGAAGATGGCTTGAGTTAGGCCATAGATACCAATTCCTAAACCAATTAAAGTTGGAGTTGCATCTGGAAGATCGTGAGCATATAGGGCAAACACAGGTAAAATCATGAATAGTCCTAACATCCGCATGGACATGATGCTGGCTAATGCGATAGTGGCGTGTCGTTCGCCTGAGGTCATATTATTGGAAATCATAAGTTATAAAGTAGTTATATAATTTAATATTATAACATATTGCTTGACTTAGAACATTTTCTGTTAAAATTTATCCACGTGATTTTAACTGATATTTACAGTTCTACATTTCGGTAATTAATGAATTTTAGAATAATGAAATTTAATAATAATTTTAATCGTCGACCATTATATATAGCAATTTTAACTATGTTGCTAGTTATGATGACTACCTGGGCTTTTGAGTATTCAGAAAAAGAACGCTTTAAACAACAAAGTCGAGCTGGGGTAATTAATAAACTAAGCACTATTCGAGCTAATTTAGAAGCTTCTTTAAATTCTAGGTTATTTTTAATGCAAGGTCTAATTGCTAATATTTCTATTAATCCAGATATAACTCAACAAGAATTTACTCAAATTTCCAAAATTGCATTAAAGAATCAAACTAGTATTCGTAGTTTAAATTTAGCTCGTGGTACTGTTATTAGTCATGTTTATTCAACCGACGGTAATTCTACTATGTTGGGGACTGATCTAATGAAAGTATCAGGTTTAGGTAGTGCGATTCGTCGTACTATTAAAACTGGTAAAACTGTGATAGCTGGGCCTGTGGCATTATCCGAAAAAGACACTGTTTTTATTAGCACTCCACCTATATTTGTTAATTCTCCAGATTCACTAGAGAAACAATATTATTGGGGTCTAGGTATGTTATTGATTGATCAGAAAGGTCTATTTACAGATGCTGGTTTATTGAATCAACAAGATAGTTTACAATATGCCATGCGTGGTAAAGATGGAGAGGGATTAACCGGCGATTTTTTCTTTGGGAATCCCGATGTTTTCAAACATAATCCAGTTATAATGACAGTTTCTTTACCAAATGGTTCTTGGCGATTAGCAGCTGTTCCTAAAGATGGTTGGCCTCATACTGCACCAATTTCAAAATGGTTATGGTTGATAGGTATTATGTTAGCGTTGATGACAGGAATTTTAGTTTTTACAGTGGTTAATGCCCCAATAATACTAAAATTAGCTATTGATAAAGCAACTTTAAAGCTACGCCAAGCTAATAAAGAAATTCAGCGATTAGAGCAACAAAGATATGAACAATTAGATGTTTATAATCAAACTCTTGAAATGAATGTTATAGAACGAACTCATGAACTATCCCAAGCTCTTGAACATTTAAAATCAACCCAGCGTGAATTAATTCATTCAGAAAAACTTGCAGCAGTTGGTCAATTAGTTGCAGGAGTTGCTCATGAAGTAAATACTCCATTGGGTGCAATCCGTTCTTCGGTAGAAAATATAACTAATTTTTTAACCCAAAATTTAACTCAATTGCCGACTTTTTTTCAATTATTATCTCCTTCTTTACAACAAAACTTCTTTATGTTACTCCAACATGCTAGCCAACAAAATGTTGTACTATCCTCCAGAGAAAAGCGTAAATATCGACGAGCTTTAGTTAAAATATTGCAGGAACAACAAATTGATAATGTAGAATTTATTGCAGATAATTTGGTAGATATAGGAATTTACCAAGATAATATTACTGATTTTTTACCATTGTTACAAAATTCACAAAGCCAAACAATATTAAATACAGCTTATAAATTAGTTAGTTTACAAAAAAGTGCTCAAGCTATAACTATTGCAGTGCAACGAGCTGGTAAAGTTATTTTTGCCCTTAAAAGTTTTGCTCATTATGATCAGTCGGGAGAAAAAATAGCAGCCAAGATTGATGATGGGATTGAAACAGTTTTAACTTTATATAATAGTAAATTAAAACATGGGGTTGAAATAATTAAAAATTATACTGAATTACCATTTATCTTATGTTATCCAGATGAATTAAATCAAGTATGGACAAATTTGATTCATAATGCATTACAAGCAATGAATGATAAAGGGATTTTACAAATTGATTTAGTGAAACAAACTGAACAAATTATAATTAGTATTACAGACAATGGTGCTGGTATTCCTACTGAAATTCAACCTAAAATATTTGAGCCGTTTTTCACTACTAAACCAGCTGGAGAAGGTAGCGGATTAGGTTTAGATATTGTGAAAAAAATTATTGATAAACATGAAGGTAAGATTGAAGTAACAAGCAAACCAGGTCAAACTACTTTTATAATTTCTTTACCTATAATTAAAAGTTAAGTATTTATTTTATACAATTAATTATAGGATTATTGCGGTTGTATATCACGTAAATGTTTATTGACTGACAGCCATGCTCCAATCAAACCTAATGAAATTCCAATTGTTAATAATGTTAAGCTTGGTAAGATTCCTAAAGTAATTAGCTCAAATTTACTATAGTATAATGCTGTTAACTTTCTGACTGGGCTTTGTAGCGACCATAAAGATAGACTTATCAATAGCCAAGCAACCAAACTACCTAATAAACCGTACCAAAAACCAGTGTATAAAAATGGTCGTCTGATAAAAGCATCAGTTGCTCCAACTAATTTATTAATTTCTATTTCATCTTGACGACTTTGAATTGCTAAACGAATGGTATTTCCAACGATTAATAATACTGCTAATGATAGTAATATAGCTAACAGTAAAGTTCCATGTTGGACAATATTTAACATAGCAAATAATCGTTTAGCCCACAGCATATCAAATTGAGCTACTTCCACTTCTACTAATTCTTGTAATTTTTCTAATAATACTTGATTAATTGCATTATTATTAGAAGCTGGCTGAACTACTAATACTGCTGGCAAAGGGTTTTCACCCAGAGCTTGCAAAGCATTACCAGAAAAAGTTTGATATTCTTTTAACGCATCAGCAGGAGTAATAAGTCGTACATTAGAAATATCTGGATGCTGATATAGCCTATCTGCTAGTTCATCAACTTGATGTTTATCCAAATCATGCCGCAAAAATAAGGAAATTTGAGCAGCTCCACCCCAATCACGGCTGATATATTGGACATTTTCTAATAATAAATACAAGCCTGTTGGTAATGCCAAAGCAATTCCAATCATTCCTATCATCATGATATTTGATAAAGGAACACGTATAATATTTCCAAGACTGGAAAGCAATACATATAGCTGATATGATAACCAAGCATTACTAGAAGATGATTTTTTAGAACGAGATTTATTCATTTTATTGGATAAGTGTCTCCAACTAAGTTGCCTTGTTGTAAAATAAGAGTACGATGGCCTATACTTTTAATTAATCCCAAAGCATGTGAAGCAATCAATACTGTCACTCCTACTTGATTAAACTGTAAAAATAAATTCATAATTTCTTTAGCTAATGCGGGATCAAGATTACCAGTTGGTTCATCCGCTAATATGATTGGTGGTTTATTAACTACAGCTCGTGCAATTCCAACTCGTTGTTGTTGCCCACCAGATAAGGTTATTGGATAACTTTTTTCTTTATTAAGTAGACCTACTTTATCTAAAGCCGCTCTCACTCGACGACGGATTTCTTTATGCCCACAACCAACAACTACTAGTGGTAAAGCTACATTATCAAATACGGTTCGATCAAATAATAAATGATGGTCTTGAAATGTCATTCCTATTCGTCTGCGTAAGTAAGGGATATGACGGTTAGACAAACGGTTTATATTTTGACCATTAATTAAAATCTGACCACCAACATTACGTTCTAACAATGCGATTAAACGTAATAATGTAGTTTTACCAGCTCCAGAATGACCAGTTAAAAAAGCCAATTCTCCACGTTTTAAATGGAAGCTAATACCTTGTAAAGCTTGATAGCTATTTGGATAACGTTTACTAACTTCATTAAAAATAATCATGTTTAATAATAAGTAGTTATAATTATTTGTAGTTGTTTTGATTAACTATATTAAATATAACTGGACGAATTACAAATTTACTTAATTATAATTGCAACTCGACGATTTTGGGCTTGTCCCATTTTAGTAATATTTGACATAATTGGATTTGATTCTCCTTCACCTCGATAATAAATTTTATGGGCTGGTATGCCTAATCCAACTAAATAATTTGCTACATTTTCTGCCCGTTTGCTAGATAGTTTTTGGTTATAACTTTCTGAACCTACGTTATCAGTATGGCCTATTACTTCAATATTTTGTAAAGAATATGTATTTATTTGGGCAACTAAACTTTTTAGAATATCTCCAGCTTGAGGATGTAAAACTGCTTTATTAAAAGCAAATAATACATCCCCAGCCAAATTGACATTCATAATATTTACGTTACCACCAGCTCTTTCTTGATTATAACATTTATCTGACCACATAAAATTTGTGTTGGGTGATTGTGGAGTTTTAATACATTCATAATCTTGGGTTACAACTGGATTTCCTTGAGAATCAATCAGGTAACTATTATTCCAATCATCAGCTGTTGCTAAATTTAATACAGTGCTTGCTAATATACCTAATAAAATATCAAAACGCATGTACTCTCCTAAGCAATTATTTATGACTAAAGGATGGGATCATGTGACCCCAACCTTAAGTTAGATTTAGTCTCGTAATAAAGAAATATCACCTTTATAATCAAAAGGAATTGCTGCTGAAGTGCCCATAACATTCACTCCACCAGATAAAGCATATTCAAACTTTTTGTTTAGTAAGCTTTTAAAATCTTTCCATTCACCAATAATACTCATCAAATTACTTGCTACATCAATTTCCAAAAATTCTTCGCCATTAGCTGGGATAGTAATAGCCTTATCGCTACTACCTTTAGTAAATTCTTGGCCATTAATTTGTAACGCATAATTTAAACCAGTTATCGGAATTGGAATTGGATTAGGATTTTTTAGTTGTAATTTCAATTGATAATCTTGTTCTAATAAACCTAGCTTAACCAATTTAAAACCTTTTAAACTAACCTCTGGAGTAAATTGTTGTAGAGATGTAGGTATATTAGCACATGCTGTTAGTATACCAATGAGAATCATAAAAATATTGAATTTTAATAATTTATACATGATAATATTTACTATTTATAAAGTTGAAAATAATATTTTGAAGTAACTTTAGTTTCCGACAAAAAGTAATTACTATTTAAAATAATAACTAATTATCAATTGTAAAGTCAAGATAAAGAATATATTATATAACTATTCATGTTGAATATAAACTTCATCAAAAATTAGATTTGTAATTACCAAATTATTTGGCAAAATTCTATGCAACGTCGTTATTTTCTGTTAGGTTTATTGGGATTAGGTGGTATTTCTGTGTTAGGTACTAATTCAGTATATTGGCCAGATGACAATAAATTTTTTAATTCTTGTAAAAATCAACTACCAGAACAATTAGCTCAACACGAAGTTGTACTATCTGCATTTCAAGATATAGATACCACTCAAATGTGGGATGGACATGTACATTTAGTTGGTTTAGGAGATACTGATAGTGGAATTTGGGTTAATCCTAATTCTTTTAGCCTATTAGATATTAAACAATATGCTCAATTTCGATTTTATCTAAATGCTTGTTGCCCAACACCAGACATGCCAATAGATAAAGGGTTTATTAACCGTCTAAAAAATCTCCAATTTGGGCGTGGTACAAAATTTATTTTACTAGCCTTTGATCATAGTTATGATGAACAAGGTAATCGTTTAATTAAAAAAACTGCCTTCCATACTCCTAATGATTATGCAGCAAAAATTCATCAACAATATCCAGACACGTTTGAATGGATAGCTTCAATTCATCCTTATCGTGAAGATTGTGTAGAAGCCTTAGAACAAGCTTTTATCAAAGGAGCTGTAGGAGTAAAATGGTTACCACCTGCAATGGGAATGAATCCAGCTTCTTCACTTTGCGACCGATTTTATAAAGCAATGGCACATTGGAAAATTCCATTATTATGCCATTGTGGGGATGAAAAAGCAGTTGCTGGTACTAATACCCAAACATATGGCAATCCTTTAAGTTTGCGTAGAGCTTTAGAACATGGAGTTAAAGTAGTAATCGCTCATTGTGGTTCACTTGGTAGCAATATCGATACAGATAAAGGAGTAAACGGACCATTAGTAAGTAATTTTTCTTTATTTGCTCGTCTTATGGATGAAGAACGTTATAATGGTTTACTATTTGGTGATATATCAGCGATAACTCAAATTGATCGAATTTATAGTCTTAATACTTTAATTCAACGTGATGATTGGCATTCTAGACTATTATATGCTTCTGATTACCCATTGCCAGGAATAATTCCATTAGTATCTTTACGCCAATTAACAAATGAAAATTATATTACTGAAGCACAAGCTAATATTTTAAAACAAGTGCGACATTATAATCCATTATTATTTGATTTTGTTCTAAAACGGCATTTACGGGTTGATAAACAAGGCTTTAGTAAGGAAGTTTTCCATACTCGTTCTTTATGGACTGGTATTAGAATGACAAGTTAACTTGAATTATTTTAGTAAATTAGTTATTGTGGTTAATTAATAACCTTTTATCTGGAATAATGTTATAATTGCTGACATATATAGAATTCAGGATTTATATTTGAAAAAACTATGGCCTGAAATCTAATTCTAAAAAAGATAAATTATTTGTTTCTTTGTTTAAAGTAGTTATTTGTTAAAGAATGATAATGATGTTTTTAAAATAATTATTTGATATTAAATAAATATTAATGCAAAACTCATTAAAACTTATAGGAATTATTTTCCAATTAATCCCTTCTATAAAAACCTTAGGAGAAAAATATAGATGTCTATAAAACACCCAATCGTTTCTATAACTGGTTCATCAGGAGCTGGAACTACTACAGTTAAAAAAGCTTTTGAGGATATTTTTCGGCGGGGTAGGCATGAAGCTGCCGTAATTGAAGGCGATAGCTTTCATCGCTATGATCGAGCTGGCATGAAAGAAGCGGTTACTCTTGCTGAAAAAGAAGGTAAAGATCTTAGTCATTTTGGACCAGAAGCTAATTTATTTAATAAGTTAGAAGATTTATTTCACCATTATTCTGAAACTGGGGGAGGCCAAAATCGTAAATATTTACATAACGAAGAAGAAGCTGAACCTTATGAACAAGAACCTGGCACTTTTACTCCTTGGGAAGATATTCCTGATCATACCGACATGTTATTTTATGAAGGTTTGCATGGTGGAGTTGTCACCCCAGAAACTAATGTAGCACAGTGGGTAGATTTGCTTGTTGGAGTAGTGCCTAGTGTAAATTTGGAATGGATTCAAAAAATTCGGCGTGATGTTGATGAACGTGGTTATTCAGCAGAAGCTGTTACCCATACTATTTTACGTCGTATGCCTGACTATGTGAAGTATATTACTCCACAGTTTACTCATAGTCATGTCAACTTCCAACGGGTTCCATTAGTTGATACTTCTAACCCTTTTATCGCTCGTGAGATTCCATCTGCAGATGAAAGTTTGGTAGTAATTCGGTTTAATAAATACCGAGACCAGGATTATGCTTACTTATTAACCATGATCCATGATTCATTCATGTCTCGTCCTAATACTTTAGTAGTTCCTGGTGGTAAAATGGGTTTTGCTATGCAAATCATTTTTAGACCAATTATCAATGACATGATGGAAAAACGTCGTAAATTGATGGAATTCTAAAATTATTTAAGTAATTCTATAAAACAAATCTGTTAGGTCTTTATTAAGGCCTGACAGTTGTATATTAACTACTTTTTAAAATGATAAATAATCATAATTTTTTGCCATATTTTACTAGATAAACCAGTTGTTAAACTTTCCAACTCATTAACCTCTGTTAAAACTACAGTATCATCAAAATTTTGGGTATATAAAGCAGCTACTTTACTAACTAAAGATAACATCTCAGCACAATAATCTAGATAACGTGTTAATTCAAAAGCATTCATTGTTTGTTGAGGAGATGAAAAAGTGGGTTTATCATTGATAAAAGAACGTTCTGGATCCTTAGTTAATTGGTGCATATCTATCACATGAGCTAAAGCACGCAATTGATGCACTACTGCCATCGCCCTTTCTCGTTTTTTTCTGATTTCAAATGTTATAAGAAATAATAAAGCTATTCCAATCAAAATTATTGTATTTATTCCCGCATCTAAAACTTGAAAAAAATCAGCAAATTCAATTTCATGAATAGCAGAAAAATCTACCAAAGAATTAATCCCTAATAATAAGATTAAGACTAATATTGAAATAATTATTCCAACCCCAATACGCAACATGATTTGAGGTTTTTTAAGCCATTCACAATGTGTTTTTGATTCTTGAGCTACAGTATATAATTCAACACAAACATAGCTTAATCTAGATTTTGGAAATCGTTCATTAATACGTTTATATAATAAATGAATCGTTTCAATAATCTTGTTTACATCTAACTTATGAGTTGAACTTATAATTCCATTAGAATATAATCTATTGTTTTTTATATCTATTAATTTATCCATGTTGTGTCTAAAATAGTTTTCTAAGACAACTTTTAATTAACAAAAGTCAGCCTATATTAATCTTTTGTTTTTTTATCTGAAGCAAATATTAACAAAAGGCCAATTATAGGTGTTAATAAAATAGATCCAAAAAAATATCCCCAAAATCCCCATTTGCGATTAGCACCAATTACGCCAATAAAAAAACTTAATACAATTGAAACTGCCAAAATTTTATAATGCATATTTTCTGACCAAATTAAAGTTTATGGATTTTTCTTTTTAAATCTATTAATGACTAATTCAAATCTACGATTCTGATAACGACCTTCCTTAGTATCATTGGATGCTAATGGTTGAGTTTTACCTTTTCCTACTGTAAGTATCTTCTTACGAACAATACCACCATCAATCATATATTTAGCAACATTATCTGCTCGTTCCAAAGATAATAAATGATTAAAATATGGTGAACCAATATTATCAGTATGAGCTATCACTTTGATTTTTTTCAAGAACTTGTCATCTATAGTTTTGATAATAATATCAAGTTCTGACTGTCCTTGTTCTGTTAAATTTGCAGCATTATAAGGGAAACTATCATCACCATTTTTTATGATATTCTCGGTTTCAATAATAACACAACCACGTTTATCAGCTACAACATCGATTCTGGTATTTGGACATTTATCTTGATAATCAGGTACACCATCTTTATCGGTATCAATTGAACACCCTTTCTTTTTACCCTTTTGATAAACACCTTTAGCTAGTTCATTTACACTATTATTTGGACAAATATCTAGATAATCTAATACTTTATCATTATCAGTATCAATTGGACAACCTTTTTTTCTACCCTTTTGATAAACACCTTTAGCCAATTCATTTATATCATTATTTGGACATTTATCTTGATAATCAAAGATTTTATCATTATCAGTATCAATTGGACAACCATGAATATCAACTCCACGTTTCAATTCTTTCTTGCTATTGTTAGGACAAATATCTAGATAATCTAATATTTTATCATTATCAGTATCAATTGGACACCCTTTCATTTTGCCTTCATGATAAATACCATTAATTATTTCCTTTTCACTACTATTCGGACATATATCTTCATAATCAAAAATTTTATCATTATCAGAATCTAAAGAACAGCCGAGTGCATCAATACCTTGGCTAATTTCTAAAGGAGTATCATTAGCACATTCATCAAGATAGTCTGGTAATTCATCATTATCACTATCAATTGGGCAACCAAAATTTGTGCCAGTAGTAAAAACTCCATTAGCTATTTCTTTCTTAGAATTATTAAGACATTCATCCTTATCATCTGGCACACCATCTTTATCTTCATCTGGGGCACAACCATTTTTATCCACCCAGGAACTAATTAATAAATTATCTGGACATTTATCTTTATAATCAGGTACTCTGTCTTTATCTGTATCTGTTGGGCAACCATATTTATCAATACCATTTTTAAATTCATGAGGTTCTGTACCCATACAATTATCTAGATAATCTAAATAACCATCATTATCATTATCAGCTGGGCAACCTCTTTCTTTACCGTCTTGATATACTCCTTGTGAAACTTCTAATTCAGTATTGTTTGGGCAGGCATCTAATTCATTAGGTATATCATCATTATCAAAGTCGATATTGCCACATTCTTCTATATAAGGTAGTTTAACTGATGTTTGCATTTTATCTTTATAATCATTGATAAGTTTATACCCAAATTGATTATTTGGTTGTACAAATTTCACATGTAATTGTTTACTTTTGATATCTCCATTATGTTTAAATTCATGTTTACCAGTAATTCCTTCACAAAAAGGCATATATCTTAGTGCTTCTGCTATTTTCATTGGAACTTTTGATCTAGCTCTTTTTATACCATGAGTTAATAACTTAATAATGTCATAACCCAATGCAGATAAACGGTCTGGTGGAATTTTATATTTCTTTTTATATTCTCGAATAAATTTTCTTACTACAGGATTAGCAGTTTTATCATCAAATACAGTTAATGCAACTGATTTTTTTTCAGTACTATCAATTTCCCATTCTCTAACTGTATTCCAAAACATATCTGTATCTAAGGATTCACTCCCAATAAATGGTACTAAAATATTCATATCACGACTTTGCTCATATAATTTAGTCGCAATACTACTATTAGTAGATATAAAAATAGCGTCAAACTCATGTTTTTGCCTAATTTTTTTTATCTCAACTATTAAATCAGTAAAATCTTTTTTATTTGAAAAAAATGAACGACGTACTATAATATCAGAATTATGCTTTTCCACAGCATTAAATACAAAAGAATCAGCAAGTTCAGTCGCATAAGGACTACGGTCATGTAGTACAACTAATCTTTTATAATCAGCTTCATTACAATAGTTTGCTAATGCTTTAGCCATTTCTTCATTAGATGGTAATAGTCTAAAAATATAGCTAAAGTTATGAATAGTTAAATTTAGATTAGTACTAGTGGGAGCAATAAACAACATGCCGTGATTTTGATAAACCACTGAGGCAGGGATGGCAAAAATAGATTTACGATGTCCTATGACAGATACAATTTCTGGATTAGAAGCAAATGAATTAGCTACCTTAATGGATATTTTTTGAGCTTCTCTTACTAGCAAGCCATATGCTTCTTGCTCTTCAGTATCAACTATTATTTTAATACGATTTCGGTTAATTACCCCTTTTCTATTAACTTCTTTAATAGCGAGCCTAACACCCTTCATGAAATTATCATCTTCTTTCGGCCAGGCGACTCCTATTAAAATATCTTCAGTTTTATCGGCTAATTCAGCTCTTTTCTGTTTAGAATCTTCATATGTGTCATAACATGAGCTTAAGGTAATTAATAACAAACAAAATATTATTTGTTTCATATCAATTAGCGACCAGTATTCAAAATGACTGGTAAACCTTCGTCTCCAGAACCAATAACTATAACTTTAGCATTATCTGATTTTGCTAAATCTAAAGTTGCATTAATTCCTTGCCAAGTCAATAAATTTTTATCTAAGGTCTGGGAAATAATATGCTGATATTGTTTAATACCTTCAGCTTCAATCCGTTTTCTTTCAGATTCTTTTTCTTCAGACAATAATCTAAAATCATAAGCTTTTAAATGCTGTTCCATCACTAATTTATCTTCAATAGCTTTAGCTATTGATTCTGGTAAAGATACTTTTCTAATAATCACATCATTAACTTTAACAAATTTTTGACCAAGTCCGTCTAATGCTTTAACGAGGATATCGGTTAAAATATTATCTCTATTGATATAAATATCTTCTGGTTGAAAATGCCCGATTTTTTTCCGTAAGATTGATTCTATTTCTGGGATAATAATAGTATTAACATAGTCTGGACCGACTTGCTGATGTAATAAACCTACCATTTCATATTCTGGATGAAACCGAATAGCCAATTGTAATTTAATCGGCAAACCTCTATTGGTTAATACATCAAAATCATGTAATGTAGTTTGAATTTTAACATTATATACATACATTGTATCCCAAGGAAAAACTATATGCATACCTTCTGGATATACATAATCAGTTATCGTCCCACCGAATAAACGTAAATATAAAACTCCAGCCTCACCAGATCTAATAGTAACGAAAATTCTTGGCGAAAAGAAAAGTATTAACAATAGTAGTATTAATGTGGATATAATAATGGAAGGTAATTTACGTTTAACCCATTTTCGAAATCTTTTTATCATTTTATTAGTTATAATATATACTTGAATATTATTTTAGTATATTTGAAGAGTAATAAATTTAGTTATTTTTTGAATACAATGTGTGTATCTAAATACTATGATTTCATATCTAAACCAATAATAATCTTAACATATCACTACTTATGAATCAAGTTTGCGGATAAACTATTCTAAACCAAGCTCTATCACTCTTTTTTATACTATACAAACTACTTATTGGATTCTTTAATGATTCTAGGCTTGTTGGAAAAAGAGTTACTCGGTCTATCATACCTTCTATTGGATACAAGACTAATATCCAAGTTGCTTCCAAAGTTCGTTCTTCTAAAGTTTCAATCATTCATGTTTTTGGAAGATTAGCTGCTGCTTTTTTTATTATAGGACTTACGCATTGACAAAAGAATTATAATATTAAAAGATCAAGTAAAGCAAGAATCCAATGAGATAATCGTCCATCAACAGCCAATTGCACATTATCAATGTATATATCTTATATATAGTAAGATTATTATATTTTCATACTATTATAAAAACATAATAAATTTATTTTAAATAAAAATATTTATTATTATAGTACTATTTTGTAGGAATCTTACTATATTAAGTG
>DAOUSL010000154.1 GCA_030627235.1 Thioploca sp. | reverse complement strand
TCAGTTATCGCAATTTTCTCTGAAAATACGGCCACAGCGTATTGATTTTAAAGGCTATAAAATATTGAATTACAAAAACATCAATATTATCAAATGCTTTTATCCCGAACTCAGGTTATACGTAGGGTTTAAGGTGCTGTTTTAGATAATATTTCTACATTGGTTACATAAAAAACGGGAAGCTCAGTTTTAGCCAGACTTCCCGTTTTAGTAATGAATTAGCCAATAAAAGGAAAACTCAAAAACTTACTTTAAAGATCAGTTGACTGATGAATTAAATTCGTCAAATGTGAAAATATTTATATCTAAGTCCAATTAAAACTAATATTCATACTCCAAAAATCATGCTCAGTTTTCAGTGGATGTTCAAAAGGGTCGTTACCATAGTTAATTTGTCGATGTTGCCAACCTAGATTTACACTAACTTCAGGTTTAGTTTGAGTATTCAAAGTTACAAATGCACCATAACTTTTTTGATTAGAATAAGGACTTAAAAACGCGCTTAAAGACACATGTTGATTTATCTTTAATTGTCCATTTGCACTTAAGCTGGAATCAATTGAAACAGGCAACAAGCCGCCTAAATTATAAGCCACTTCTAATTGCAACCAATTTGTTGTGTTCAAACGTAAGCCCAAATTAACAAAATTATTAATCGGATTGTTGAGTAAATTATTATTTCCAGAACGATTTAAAGCATAACGAAAGCCTGAAAATGCTGTCACGCTGGTTTTATCCCATAAACTAAATTGACGTGAAAAGTTAGCATCTAAACGACTAAAATAATCTCTATCTGAATTCTGCAAATAAACAATAGCTGAACCATGAATTCTCCAATCCTGCCAAAATTGTTGTGTATAATCCGCACCAAGATAAGGTTTTAAATTATTCGCCAATAGTAATCCAGTGTAATATCGTGCTACAAAATCTGAGCCTGTCAAATTTCCTGAATAGCTCAAATGCGGATAATAAGTGGTTTTATAATCAATTTCTGTTGTGGATATAAAATTTACATCTCGAGCAAATTCGGTCAAATAAGATTGGATATAATAATCTTTCACTAATTCTGATTCTGAATCAATGGTTTGCTGATTACTACTGGATACAAAACTAATATTATCTTGTTTGCCGCCTTCTGCGCCTGTGGTCAACAGAGTTTTTTCACTACCTGTTGCAACATATTCAAAGTCAGAAGTAATGCTAATTCGTCTTACTGGGGATAAACCCACCCAAAAACTATTAAAATGTGCTGCTGGCATTTCAACCAAGCCATCTTGTAAACTGGGATGCTTTGCTCCACCTATCGCAGCTTGATAAATAGTCCAACTATTTTCAGGTAATCTAATATTTGCCGCAGCATTCCAAAGATTATTATTAATATTCGTATCAACCTTTTCATTGCCACCAATTAAATCAGGTACAACATCGGGTAATAACTGTGCGCCTGCACTCAATCCAAAATTCACCTCTGCATTATCGTTATCCCAAACCCCGCCAAAACCGTGAATAGTTAAGCCAATTACAGCTTCCTTATGATTAGCTTTAATAACTTTTCGTATTCGTGAATAACCTAATAAAGGTATATTTTTGATGTGAGTTTGTCTAGATAATTGACTGGTGTCAGATTGACTATTTCCAGCAATTGCACCTACATTTGGCGTGTAAATATCTATCCCAACAATTTCTCCATTTTTACCCACACTTTGAAAATTAGGTTGTGCCAAAATTGTCGATGTTTTATTAGAGATTGGATCGCCTAATGCACTAAATTGCTGAATTTGTGTGGGAATAAAAAATTTAGGGTCAATGCTGGTTTTATCCGTTACCAATGATGGAGTAAAAGCACATTGTTGATTAGAATTTACAGTTTTATTTGTGTCTTTTAGATTAGAGCATGCCCCTGTAAAACTCATTTGTATTTGCATTCCTTGCATAGTTTGAGGTGAAGACTGAGTTAAAACAATTTGTTGATTTTTAGTGGCAGTTTGAAATTGAAAATAAGCTCCTTGCTGGTCAGAACTAAAAACCTGTGTAGTTGATAAACTTTGTTCAACCTGATTTTTAATAGTATACAGCGCATCTAATTGCAGATCTTCATTCCGATTAGTGGCATAAAAAGAATTAATCTTTAAGCTGTCACCGTAAAGCATCCCAAGATTTAGAGAACCTTGGGTTGTATGATTAATTTGATGCCCATTTAAAAAAAACTTGGTTATGCGGGTTGACAAATTTTCTGATTGAATCAGTTTGGGTGCTGTGATATATTCAGTAGACAAGCCAACAGCTGATGTTGTCTGGGAAAATAGAATAAATACCAAAAAAAATTTCGGTGACATCATATTTTATAAGTGTGAGAGCTTAAATGTCACCGAAAAAGTATTATTATGGTGTTGTTACGTTTTGCGAAGTTACACCAGTAACAGCATTAATATCAGTAGTTGAGGTAGCTAAAACGTTGGCTTGTGCTACTGCTAATCCAGTCACTGTTTCTTCGGCTATGTTATCAAGATAAACACTACCAGTAGCCAGAGTTAGTATTCCACCAGTTCCTACTGCAAAGGCTTCCGTATTTCCATCTGCAAAATCAGTAGTTGCGCCAGCATAAGCAGTGGTTTTGCCAACTGACATCGCTACAGAAGAGTTAGTTACTACACCGCCAGTCATTTGAAAAGATGCAGATGCGGCAACCCCACCTTCTCCAGCTGCAAATGCATTGACAGATAAAGCCAATGTAGAAATGGTGATTAAGGTATAAATTATTGTTTTCATGATTGTTCTCGAATATTATGGTTAAATTAATTGTCTAAACTTGGTTAGACCTGTTGACTTCAAATTTGAAGTTCATGCTTGCTATCTAGGATCATTTGACCCCATTTTTTCATAAGGTGTGGATTATGCTTGATTCTCCGTAATTTTCTTGATGATTTATTAATTCGCTATATGTACTTTTAGAAAAGTAAAGCTTGATCTGCATCCAGAAAAACATTGAAATCACTGGCGGTTAAAGCAGCTCGATTGCCAATTAAAGCAATTTGTACTGCTTCATCAGTAGTACCATTGGCATCAGCATCGTAAAATAATTGTCCTGAAGCGCTGTTGTAAATCAGATAGTCATTGTTATCAACTGATTCTTTTACGCCTGCGCCACTGATAAAGTTATTTGCACTCAGAGAACCTGAGCTTAAAGAGTCAAAAGCTGTGCTGTCTAATTCGATTGTTTCAGAGCCGACCACAAAATCGGTAATTTTGTCTCGACTTAATAAGTCTGCAAGAATAAATGTGTCAACTCCCTTGCCTCCGCTGAGAATGTCATTACCCTCACCACCATTCAAAGTATCATCGCCATGAGAGCCTTTAAGATTATCTCTACCTAGGTCTCCAAGTAAAATATCATTACCTTTGCCGCCATTAAGAATGTCATTGCCATCCCCGCCATCAAGGTTATCAGCTCCATTCGAACCTTTGAGATTATCGTTGCCTGCACCACCAAATAAAGTATCATCACCTTTGCCGCCATTAAGAATATCATTACCATCAAAACCATCTATATAGTCATTGCTAGCTAAGCTATTAATATTGTCAGCATCATTTGTACCTGTGAGAATGTCGTCAAAAGGAGTTGCATATTCGATCAGGTCATTAATCTCAATACTTAAGGATTTATCAAAAAATAAATCGTCTTGATCTGTAGTACGCACAGTGATGTCATAACTGGATTGAGTTTCAAAATTAGGCAAACTATTGATTTTTAGTTGGTCACCAATAATGCTAAATGCACTGTTATCTGTATCGCTAGCGCCTGCAACTAAGCTGTAAGTGAAAGTATTTGCAGCATCTGGATCAGTGCTAGAAAAAGTACCGATAACACTGTTTGCAGCTACGTTTTCATCAATGTTATTAGCACTAATAGCTATATCAGTAGGGGCATCATTAACAGCACCGACATTGACTGTTATTTGCACAGGCGTAGAAGATTCTGCGCCTGCATCATCTTTTGCAACGACTGTAAAAGCATTTAATAAGCCATTGGCATTTGATGCTCCTGTCCAAGAAGCAGAATGGACAGAATCAATTATGTCATTAGTGTTTGCTGTCCATGCAACCCCATTAATTAATAATGTTCCTGTACTAACAGCCTTAACAACAAATGCATCAACTAAATCATCCACATCTGTAGCATTTCCTTGTGCAATTAAATTCGCATAAGTAATTGTCTTTTGAACATCTTCAGTTCCTATAGATGATGTGATCGTTGTTAAGGTAGGGGCATCATTAACAGCGGCAAGATTTACTTGAACTTGCACAGGCGTAGAAGATTCTGCGCCTGCATCATCTTTTGCAACGACTGTAAAAGCATTTAATAAGCCATTGGCATTTGATGCTCCTGTCCAAGAAGCAGAGTTGACAGAATCAATTATGTCATTAGTGTTTGTTGCCCATGCAACTCCATTAATTAATAATGATGTGCCTGGAGTAATCGCTTTAACAACGAAGCCCTCAACTGTACCGTCTACATCCGCTTCGTTACCTTGTGTAATTAAATCGTTATAAGTAACTGTAGTTTGAATATCTTCAACACCTATTGATGGAGTAAGAGAAGTTAAAATTGGTACATCATTAGCTCCTGCAATTACAATACTAGCATTTTGTGTTGATGTATTTAAACCATCTGTGACTGTTAATGTATAGTTAGAAGTTACTGAACTACCTTGAGTTAGTGAATTAATTGTTGCATTATTTCCAACCCATGACCATGTGCCATCAGTATTAACAGTAATAGATCCATAAGTATTGCTGCTACTACCACTAAAATTTAACTGATCACCTTCAGCATCTACAGCAGTTAATATACCAGACAAAGAAATTGAATCATTAGCGGCTGTATCAGCTATATTCGCCAAACTTGCGGATGAAGTAAAAGTTGGAGCTGTATCAGGTCTAGCTACTAAAGAACCAATAGACGTTAACAATGTATAGTTACCTGTTGCACCTGAACTATAAGTTGTAGCACGAATAGTATAGTCTGAATTCCAAGTGAAATTTAAATATGCATCATAAGTATCACCGTCTACATTTAGACCGTTATAACCAACACCATTACCGTTTCCACTATCATCGTCCCGAGTGATTAGAGTTCCAGATGAATTGGTAATTTGCAAATAAGGGTCAATCAAATCACTTGTTCCAAAGGAGTAAAGACCATTCGCCATATACAATTGAACTGCTGTACCATCTGTTACGCCACTAAGCGTATAAAGATCATTTGTAAAGGATGTTCCTCGCGCAAGATTAATTTTATCAGTACTTGAAATATCAGTACTAACTCTATCCCAAGATTCACTAAAAGTATTAAGTATGCCAGTATAGTTTTGCATTGAGGCTATACTCAATGGTGATATACTATTAATTGTTCCTATTTGAGTTTGTAAAACCCAATCACCGCCTTGACTGGCCGCCCCTGTCAAATTAGTAGAAGCGGCAATATTCGCATCAGTCAATTTAGCAAACTGTTCAATAAATTGTTGACCTTCATCACCTTGAGCTACATTACAGCCATACAACGAAATAGCGCCATTATCTCCAAGCGAATTACCAATCGTTTTCAATTGAGCCTGATAATAGCTTAGATTAGAATCATTTATTACACCAGATCCCAACTGCAAACTACCCACATTACCATGCGAAATAATATGAATAGATTTCAAATCCGAATGACCTACAACTGCTTCTGCAATTGGCGTTATCCCATCACTGGATGAATCAACAACCAAAATAGCCGTATTTGGCTTAATATCATTGATTAAACTTTCCCACTCAGATACCTGAGAATCAATGACAACCAAAGATGTATCATTATTTATATCCACTAAATCAGGGCTAGCGTCATCGATTACATTGTTTAAACCAAAATTATAGGTTTGTAAATTAAAATTTGGATTAGACATAATAATTTTCCTAAATAAAATATAGCATTACTTAAATAATTGAAAAACCTAACTATTTTTATAGGATTTATGCATTATTTAATCTAGTGCATATAGTAAAACTTTTTTTACAATTCGTATATACAACTTTAGTTGTAGATTTGTACGATTTATTTATTAACATCTGATGTTACGCAGACTTTATTTTAGGCAAGCTAAATTTACACACAATATAAAAACTTCTTATATCGTGTATATTTTATTGAATTTTAGTAAAGGTAGTTTTCTTTATGGAGTAGAGGGTTTTAATTAAATAACAAACCTTGGTCATCTACTATTTTTCCTACTTCCACTCTATTTTTTGCGCCTAATAATTGATATATATTATATACATGACGTTTTACGGTGGTTTCAGTGATAAGAAGGTTCGACGCAATAACTTTATTACTTTGACCTTTTACTAATAGAGCTAATACTTCTTTTTGGCGATTAGTTAATTTGTTTATATTAGAGCTATTTTTATGATAAAGAGTGGGCGTGTAGTATAGCCCTTGTTGAAGATTTAATAATGCTGTTTGAATTTCTTCGATACCTAGTGTTTTATGAATGAAACCTTTTACACCGATATTTAATGCTTGTTTTATATGGCTATGTACGTTTGAGGCAGTAATAATACATACTGGAAGTGTAGGTTTATTATTAATAAGTTGAGTTAATTCTTGTTCCCATGAATTTATTCTAGGCATAAATAAATCCAATAAAGCAATATCAAATTGAGCGTATTGAATATGATTATGTACTTGTTGCCAACTATCTGCAGATGTTATTTCAGCATTAGGTAAAACACGTTGGATTATCATTTTCATACCTTCTCTAAACAAAGCATGGTCATCAGCAAGTAATATTTTCATAAAGTTGGTATTTGATTAAATTATTATTATATTTCTAGTAAATTAATCATTTGTTCCGTAGAAATAATTAATAATATTAGACTTATCTAAATTGATTTCAATTTGATATAAATATTATTCTGAAGTTATTGAAATTAAGCAAGCATTAATGCAAATTATTAACGGTGAACTATCAGAATGTAAAAAAATATTTTGTGATCTATTTTAAAAAATAGCAATTAATTTAATTTTGGCAATAGTTGTTTGATTTGGTGTTTTAATTGTTCAAATTGAATCGGTTTATGTAAAAAAGGAATTGTTTGTTGGTTAAGTAAATTCAAAGTTTCAGGGCGAGTATCACCTGTTAATAATAAAGCTGGAATACACTGTTGGGTTTTTTTACGTACAATTTTTATAGCTTCTAAGCCTGTTTCACCTTTTTGTAATTGATAATCACTTAAAATAAAATTTGGGCAACCGTTTTCTAAGCACTGTAAGGCTTCGCTAATATGCGTTGCTTGTTGAGTTTTGAATCCCCATGAATTTAATAAAGTTGTTAGTGCTTCTGCAAGCAACATATCATCTTCAATCACCAAAATTAAATATTTATTTGCATCTATAAAATTAGTGTTTTCTGGAATAATATTATTACTTAACGTATTTTCAATACTTAATGATTCAACAAAAGGAAAACTTAAAGCAAAATAACAACCTTTGCCATAATTTGATTTAAAGCTTAATTGGCTACCAATTAAAGTTGTCAAACGTGAAACTATTGCTAATCCAAGTCCTAGACCTTTAGTGCGATTTCTTTCAGGATTGTTAATTTGATAAAATTCATCAAATATTTTTTCTTGTTCTAGGTCTGGAATTCCTTCACCGTTATCCCAAACTTCAATAAGAAAACTATTTTTTTTTCGGCGAATTCCTAATAAAATTTTTCCAGGTCTTCCCATGTATTTAATTGCATTTGTTACCAAATTATTTAAAATTCGTTCAAGTTGATAAGGATCAATAAAACCTTGTAAATTTGTTACCACACATCTTAAATCAATCTGTTTTTCTCGTGCTAACAAACTATATTGCTGATGAATGCCGTAAAAAATATCGTCAATATAAATAATCTGCGGATTAATATCTATAAGTCCTGAATCAAGCTTGGAAATATCAAGTAAAGAATCAAGTAAATTAGATAGATTTTGATTGGCTTTACTAATTTTGTCTAATATTTCATGTTGTTGAGGATTATTTAATTTTGATGATAAAACACTTTCAAAAAGTTTCATTGCTTGAATAGGTTGGCGCAGATCATGACTTGCTGCTGCAAGAAACCGTGTTTTTTCTTTATTAATTTTTTCTACGTGTTGTTTCTCTATTTCTAATGCTTTTGCCAATTGCGCGTTTTCTTCGCGTTGAATTAACATATTAATATAAATTGAACGAACAATTGTACTAAATAAACATGATGATATTAAAAATATTAAAATGGTTATTCCAAACCAAAAAAATACATTGTTACCAATTAAAAAACATTTAATAACTACAGGTATTAAACAAAAAAACATGCCTGCATAGGTGGTTTCTTGATCTAGTGGTGTTCCCATAGCATAACCCATAGTCGTACCACAAATTAGTGCGTTTAAAAAAAAACCATTACTTAAATCATTTGGATCTATAAATAAAAACCATCCCATCCCCCAGGTAAAACCAGAAATGCAAGTTAATGGGAATTCTATTTTCCATTTCCAATAATGTTTAATTTTTTGATAATTATTATGATAAAGTAAATATAAAAAACAAAAAGAAAAAGCAATCATACTTTGTATGCTTAACCATAAGTTAACGTATATTTCATTAATTGCGTTATATTTTAATAATACAAAATACCAAGTTAAACTAACAAAGAAAATAGCAATAAAATTATTAAAATAATTATTAATACTGGCTTTAATTTGTTCTTCAAGTAATAGTGATTGATCAATATTTGTCTTTTTCATGTTTTAGGTTAATAAGCCTTGCTGTTGTGCTTTTTTCACTGCTTCTATTCTATTTTCAACCGCTAATAATTTAAAAATATTATTTATATAATTTTTAACGGCATTTTCATTTAGATTAATTCTTTCAGCAATCAATTTATTACTATAAGATTTTGCTAATAAATTTAGAATTTCTCGTTGTCTTGAAGTTAATAAAAATTGCTTTATTTTTTTATCAGGGTTATGAATAATGTTTGATAGATGAGAGGGAAAATATAGTTCACCGTTAATAATTTGCATTAATGCTTGCTTAATTTCAATAACTTCTGCACTTTTGTGAATATAGCCTTTTATCCCTAATTTAAATGCTGTTTGTAAATATAAATTATTATCAGATCCTGAAACAATACACACAGGTAAAATAGGTTTAGTATTTAGGAAATAATGCAAACTTTGTTGCCATGAAAATTCTGTGGGCATAAACATATCAAGTAAAGCGAGGTCAAATGAATTTTTTTCTATAGCTTGACAAGCTTCTGCCCAGTTATTTACTTGATAAATGCTGCTTTGCGGGAAAATATTTACAATTATCATTGATAAACCTTCGCGAAATAAAACGTGATCGTCTGCGAGTAAAATTTTCATTATTTTTCTTTGCCTTTATTATATTGGTAATTATTATGTTAAGCCTTAGTTGAGTTAATATGCATATATTTTATAAACAAAAAACGGGAAGTCCAGTTTTAGCCAGATTTCCCGTTTTAGTATTGCGTTAGTTAATAAAAATTAACCGCCGAAATCGTCCAACATTA
>DAOUSL010000409.1 GCA_030627235.1 Thioploca sp. | reverse complement strand
CTGAAAAAACAAGTATTTGGAAGCATAAGTACCTTAGCAAAATTAGATACTAAAGGAGAGATAGAGTGGCAACAAGTTCTAGCTCAAGTATTTGAGAATCTTGGTTTTCAACATAATTATCCAATAGGAAAATACCGAGTAGATTTCTTCGTTAAAGATTTAAACCTAATCCTAGAATGCAATGGCTATGATAACCATATTTCCTACGATCCAATAGAAGAATCAGAAAGAGAAAAGTTTATTACCAAAAATTATAGCTTAGTTCGTTTTCACCATAAAATAGATTGGAAGACTTTGGTAAATGGAATATTACGGACTAAAATTGGACAGGTTACTGTGTTGTATAATGTTAGTAATTATGATAATTCCTCATCATTTTTGAACAAGATTTAATGGATTAAAGGATAGACAGGATAATGTTTAAATCCATTTGCATATTAAAAAACTCCTCTGGTATAATCAATATTTTACCGGAAAATTCCTATGCAAAAATTAGAAGCTGTACACTATGGGGAAGTAGAATTAATCCCTGGAATAAAATGTGATGGATATGTACTGTCTGATGGCACTGCCTGTTTGAGTGAACGTGGAACTGCTGATCTTTTGGGTATGAGCCATACAGCTTTACAGAACGTGGCAACTACTGGACTTCCAAAAACGCTTAAACCATTTATTAATAAGGATTTTAGCGTGGCAACTACTTTGGTAAAAGTGACTGCAAAAAATAGCCCACACAAAGGTCGGAAAATTGTAGTTTATAGTAGTAATATCATTGAAACAATAATGCGTGCATATACTACAGCAGTTGGAAATAATATTCTTCAGAAAAATCAAATGCACATTGGACGAAGATGTGTACTTTTACTATCTACACTTGTTCTAACCGCCCTAGAATCTGCCATAAAACAAGCCTGTGGTCTTAACCCAAACATCCCAAAAATTACCCAACAAAATTACATAGATGTTGGTAAAACAATGAAAGATACTGGTTTGACTTCCTCAATCGGCAATGATATTTATACCAAGAAAGATATAACCAATTACATCACCGTGCCATTAAGCACTCTCAACAGCAATATCCGCAAATTTCACGATGATATTTCTGTCATCAATCTTGATCGTGCAACTATAAAAGCTAGTGGTAGCAAAGCTCCCAGATTAAACGGCTATAACTTAGAAGATGTTGGCAAGATAGTTTTAGGTATGGATTCAGTTATTGGAATCGAGCTGAAAAAACAAGTATTTGGAAGCATAAGTACCTTAGCAAAATTAGATACTAAAGGAGAGATAGAGTGGCAACAAGTTCTAGCTCAAGTATTTGAGAATCTTGGTTTTCAACATAATTATCCAATAG
>DAOUSL010000174.1 GCA_030627235.1 Thioploca sp. | reverse complement strand
TCTTCAGATATTGTTATTGAACGATTAGAAAATTTATTTTTAACTAATCCTGTTTCTGTTAGAGAAAAACGAAAAGTTCCTCGTACGCTCTTCAAGACATCTTCTTAACTTTCAGAAAAGACAACGGAAATTTACCTTTTAAGCCTTAACTTAATGGCATTGACGCTCTGCGTGGTAATTCATAGCCAGACGCTCTGCGTCAATATATCAAAGGAAACAAGATGGGCAGAAGTAGATACAAAATCTATAAAATAGATGAACCTCATTATTTAACAGTTACAGTGATGAATTGGACACCAATATTTACGCGTCCAGATACAAGTAAAATTATCATTGATTCCTTTAAATATCTACAAAATAATCATAATTTGAAATTATACGGGTATGTAATATTGGAAAATCATTTACATTGGATAGCCCAATTTGACAATTTACCTAAAGATATTAGTAGATTTAAATCATTTAATTTGTTCTATATGTTTATTATAAAATTTGACAGTCCAAAATAAAGTTGATTAAATTTAATTTAGGATTATTCAATATAGTTCTAATTTTATCTTGGAGGCGGACCTATCGGTGGCTCAAGAATGGTGTTATATACTGTACTCAATTTACAGCAACAATTCTTTGGAGTTTGGAAAATATGATTAAAAAAATATTACCTGTGATGTTACTGGTTTCTTTGGTTATATTGGGAACTAGTGCAGAAGCAGGATTAGGAAAATTTGCCTTGAAAGTTTTGAGGCAAGTTATTGTTGGAGTATCAGTTGATATTGCTACAAATAAAATTAATGAAAGTATTGATAACAATCAGGAAAAACGAGACGAATATCTTGACAAATTGGGTTCTTTGCGTCAACAAATTTCACAAGCAGAAGAACAAAAGAATTATCCAGAACAGTTGGAACTACAGGAAATGAAACAAGTTTTACAAGAACTGGACTCATTTGTTAATGGAAAGGGAGGTAATTTACAGGATATAGATAATAGCCTTTCAAAGATACGTAGTGATGAAGGATGGTTTGTGATTCTTGGTAGTTACCCAAAAGCTCGTTTAAATGAAGCGAAAAAAAGAAAGGATAAATTACAAAATTACGGTTATGTTGGGATATACATTGCTGATACCGATGATTATCCGAATTTGCGAAATGGTCTTTATATTGTTACATTAGGTCCTTTGCAAAAAAAAGATGCCAAACGATTTAAAAATGAGTTAGCTACATATGTTTCTGATGCGTATATTAAATCAGGATGGTAGTTGGCTTGGTAAATTTCTCGTTCCCATTGTAGACATTAAGAGCGGAAAGTTTATTTGTAGCAATGGAATTTGTAAATATTACTACACAGTGATGATGTAAATTGTTTGTTGGAAAGCTATGAAGATCGAAATAGTGAGATGGTTAGAAATTGGTGGTAATGATGAGTATGTAGGCTGGATTAACAAAAGGAAACCCAGCATCATCCCATAAATTAATTGTTTTGGGTTACGCTTCGCTAATCCAGCCTACTAACTTTGTGAAACCTTAAAAGTGATACTATAATGAAAAAAATATACCAAGAACATTTAAAAACTGTAAGAAAAATAAATAATAATTTTGAGAAAATAACCTACTTAACATCAATTTTGCGATCACTTCTGCAACTGGCGGTAGTATCCTCTTTTGAAATTGCAAGTCATCAAACACCAAGCGATGAGATTGATTTACCTGAATTGACCGATAAGTTTAGTAAACGGTTTCGTAAACCTACAGATAGCCTTCCATTGTATTTTTTAAATACGTTAACTCCAATAATTAGAGATTACACAAATAAACAATTCTTGTATGGGTGGTTCGAGAACACAAAAAATATTGATGAGTCAATATCGAAACAATTAACTAAATGGGTAGAGTTTAGAAACGAAAGACAGGCTCATGGAGTTATTGATCCTCATGTTGCAGATGAATGGTCAAGAAAAACAGAAAAAATAATTAGAGATTGTCTCACCACATTCTCAAATATTATTCCTAAAATTGAGGATAACGATAAGCTCATTCTTTCAAAGGATTTTGATAATTTAAATATAACAACTCCCCTATTTGTAAATAATCATGCAATTGTAATATCGAATGTTATTGCAAGAAAAGGTTTGTGGAAACTTAATGGACAACTTCTATCATTAGAAAATGCTAAAGACTTTACAGTTGTTCTTCCAGAAAATAATATTTTCACAACGAAAGGATTGAAACCAACAAATAAATATTATCTAACAAATTTTGTTTCAAATAATAATGATTATTGTGTTTTTCACAATATCCCAGTTCGACAAACAGATACTTTTGAAGGTAGGAAAAATGAACTTAGCCAGTTAGTGGAATGGATTGACAATGAAGATTCAAGGAAGTGTTTAGTTTTTGGTGATGGGGGCTATGGTAAAACAACCCTAGTTTTAGAGATGTTAAATCAGCTCTTAGAGAGTCAATACGACTTTAATAAGCCTCTACCTGAACTAATAAGTTACTATACAGCAAAAATGACCAGATGGAATGAAACAGGTTTGGTTCATTCTACCGCAATTAATCCCATTATGGATGAATGTATTAAAGAGTTGATGAGATTTTTTTATCCCATATTACCTCACGATTGGTATAATGTATCAGGACGTCAATTAATTGATAAATCAGTTAGTGTTTTGAAAAAAAATAAATATACACGCAATGACGTACTGATGATAATTGATAATACGGAAACTTTTGCTACTAGTCCACAAGAAGTAAAAGAGCTTGCTACTTTCTTTAACACTGTCGGAAAGCTGATAGGCAGGATAATCATAACGTCTAGAAGGCGTGAATTTGTTGAAGCTACTCCTATACAAATTGAAGGTTTATCTGAGGTTGAAAGTGTAAATCTTATACAAAGTCTTGCTAAAGATTATAATGCTAGATCAATTTTACAGGCTGGAGAGTCTAGACTTAGAAAAGTATCTAAACAGCTTATGTATAAGCCACTTCTCCTAGAATCTTTAGTTAAATATATTTCTCATTCTGACTCAGGAATTGATGTTGCAATAAATAATTTATTTAAGAAATCGAATGAAGATTTGTTAGAGTTTCTTTATGAAGATGCATGGCTAAGAATGAATCAACTTCAGCAGGAAGTATTTCTGGTATTGATACATATTTCAAGTCCATTAGACCAAACTACTATCAGTAAAGCTTGCCAAGAAGTCGGTATCCAACTTACTGAGTTTCAAGAAGGATTAGGAGAAACGCATTTTTCTATAATGACAGATTATGGAAGAACTTATACAATTGAGTTTGTTGACTTAGCAAGAAGGTTTTTTCTACAACAATTCGGAAAATTAAATCAAACAGAGAAAGGTAAGCTCAAGTCATTAGCATCAAGTGTAGATACTTATACATCTGAGAGAGATAAAATAGAAAAAGAGTATAAGACAGATAGAATCGCAGAGGCTTTTCGCAATGAATATGCTAAGGCTGCGAAAATTTACACAGATAATGGTGATATTAAAAATGCTATTGAAATGTATGAGTTAGCAATAAGTTACGACCCATTAAATTCTGCTCTTTATGATAGATTTTCTTGGGTTCTATTGAATAAAGCAAATAAATTTAATTATGCAAAGATAATCTCGAAAAGGGCAATTGAGTTAGATGAAAATAACTATGATGCTATTGTGGGACTAGCACTTGTTCATTACCGGCTTGGTGAAATCGAAGAAGGTGATAATTTTATCGAACAAGTAGAAAACAAAGGAAGAACTCTTTCGTTTTGTTTACTTAAGAAAGCTACTGCTAGATTTTTTAAGGCAAAAAAAGAAGACAATCTTAATACTAAAAGTGAGCTTCTTGAGCAAGCTCTTGAACTGCTAGAACAGGCAAAAAAACGAAATACAATAAATAATGGTTACGATAATAAAAATGCTGATGATATTCAGTCATATCAAGATCGTACCAGAAGAGAATTAACTAACCTACGTGCAAAAATAACAAGATTAAAAAAATTAAATATTGATATAGCATAACTTTGTCTTGTTTCTACAATTTCTTGTTCCAATACACCTGCGTGGAAATACAAAAACACCACACTGCGTATAACGAAAAAACAACATAATTCTAAAGGAAATTCAACCATGAAAACAGTTTTAAAAAGCTTATTACTTTCCATTCTATTTTTAATAACAACCCAAGCCTTTGCAGAAGTCTGCGGTATTATTACAGTCAATAGTGGCTCACTAAATATTCGTAGCAATACAAATCAAACCGCAAAAATCATTTCAAAAGCAGCCAAAGATTCTGCCATTAGCATTTTAGACAATCGTGGTACTTGGTACAAAGTCAAACTAAATAATGGAAAAGTTGGATATGGAAGCGTAAACTACATCAATGAAATAACCTCAAATAATTCCGAAAATTGTGGGATAGTCCAAACTAGCCAAACCTTCCTTAATATTCGCCATTCTGCAAGCTCAACTTCAAAAATAATTTCAAAAGCCGCAAAAGGTTCTGCACTTCGTATTTTAGCATTGGGAAATTGGTACAAAATCAAACTTAACGATGGCAAAATTGGTTATGCTCACAGTGATTATGTAGCTATAACTAATAACGAATCATCCCAAACATACTCACGTAAAACTGTCACCACTTCAGACCATAATATTAGCAAAAAAATCGCTGCTCTTTCAAGCCAGAATAGAACATATAATGTTCTTTCAGAACCGACTATGATAACCATTGGTGCAGGTGTTTCAATAAGAACAGAACCTAAAACAAATGCTAAACGATTAGATATTTTAGATATAGGAATAATCGTTCAACAGTTGGATAAAACTAAACACCCTTATACAATCGGTAATAATAAGGATTATTGGTACAAAGTAAAACGACAAACAGGCCAAGAAGGATGGATTTTTGGTAGCCTATTAGTTCCAGTAAATTTAGATGAACTAGAAAGTAAATATATAGAATTAGCTCAAACCCGTTTAAATATCAAAAAACCCAATTTTGCCGATTCAGTTAATTTATATAATTTTTTAGATCGAATTGAAAATGAATCGAACGATAGAGAAACCCGTGCAATCTTTAGCTTATTAAAATATATAACTATACGATTATGCTTAAATCTCGTACCACCTGATACACAAGAGCAGCCTTATAAAAGATGGATAAATAGTCAAAGTGATTTGCTTTTCCATATTCCGGTGGGAGAAGGTGGTTGGATGCTTAAAACTAAAATTCTTTGGTAATTACATGAACAATATTCTGATTTAGCTATCGCAGATGAAATTGCATGGCAAGCAGCAGAAAATGGAATTTTTACTGATTGTGAAGGGTATTTACCATGTTATTTAAACGAAATTAATAAAACTACAAGTCAATACCTGATTTTATATCCTAATGGCACACATTCTGAAGAAGCAGCGTTATTCATTACAAACTATATAAAACATATTGTAAGAGATACCAATCAATTTTTTGGTTTAGGTGAAAATGACTTGTTACAAGAAATTTCGCGCTTAAAATTAGCTTTGAAATATTTGCAAGGAACTAAAATTGACGAAGCCAGAAAGAATCTTGCAATATTAGAAAATTTAGTAACTCAGAAGCAGCATACTTTGGCTGAAAAAACTACTTGGAGTATGCCATCTTTGGATAAAATTGTAAATAACAAGGAAAATATTGAAATGTTCATGGATGTATCAAAAATTGCGGTTAAATTATTACTTAAAAAACGTGGCCGAAGAAGGTAAATTAACTTAGTAATCTAATCAATTTTCAAACTCTGTTAAGTATTCAGAAAAAACTAATTTATTGATTAACATCTAGGAAATATAAATGCGTTACTTAAAATTACTTATAGGTATAGTTCTCATTATGATGGCTGGTTGTGCAGGAGGTGAATTGTTGCCTTCTACTTTAAAAAAATGTCCTGATGGCAGCAACTACCTTGATACTGAACAATTATCTTTATCAAATGTAGAAATTAACCATTTAACTGCTATGCTCTTTAGAAACGAATGTGGCAGCAAATATGAAAACTTAATTTCATGGAATAAAGGTGAAGACTTTGTGTCATTGGGTATAGGGCATTTTATCTGGTATCCACAAGGCAAAGAAGGACCATTTCAAGAAACCTTTCCAGCACTTTTAAACTATTTAAAAAATAGAAGAATTCAATTGCCTGCATGGTTATCTACCATGAAAAAAATAGATGCACCTTGGAATTCTCGTAAAGAATTTTTGACAAGATATAATGATAATAAAGTAACTTTATTAAGGAATTTTTTAATTAAAACGATGAATTATCAAGCTTTATTTATTATCGAAAGATTAAATAATTCTTTACCAAAAATATTATGTGCAACAACACCAAAACTACGCTCTCAAATTAGGAACAAGTTCTATACAATTGCTAATTCCCCAAATGGCTTATATTCTCTAATTGATTATGTCAACTTTAAAGGTGAAGGTGTTTCCGAAAAAGAACGTTATAGAGGACAAGGTTGGGGTTTATTGCAGGTTTTAGAAGAAATGCAACTTGTTAGAGCCGGTAAAACAGCTATTTTTGAATTTTCTAAAGCTGCTGAAAAAGTTTTAATCAGAAGAATACGTAATTCACCTAAACAGAGACGTGAAGGACGTTGGTTAAAAGGTTGGAAAAAAAGAATTTATTCATATACAACGGAGAAGTAATCATGAAAAATTTGTTATCTTATTCCAAAATTCTGACAATGGCATTTTTTCCCTCGTTCCCAACGTCCCGTTGGGAATGCCTTTTGCAATGCTCTGCATTGCGGGACGCAGAGCGTCCCTGACTGCATTCCCAACGAGGACGTTGGGAACGAGAAAATTAGATAACTGTTTTAGGATAAGTTACAACCAAATCCATAAAATCTTAACGAGAGGGTAAATTTTTAGGATTATTGAATCCACCGATTAAGTTGGATACTTCCTTACGAGTTTTAGATACTTCCTCAGCAGATATCGGTTCGGGCTTATCTATTCTGAAATCATATTTAGTTCCAGAGATAGCAGTTTGAGTTTTCTTAGCATGGGCAATAATCTGAGGGATGTTATGGTTACATTTTAATGGTGAAGTGCCTTCTTTACTATCGAAGAAAAGATTACCATTATACTCTTTACACATCTCACAAGTTTGTATGACTTTTTTGACTGGAATAGGTGGCTGAATAGGCGTGAAATCATTAGTTAAAAAGTTCTTAACCAATGCTTTGAGAAATCCTACTGGACTACGAATATCGTCTTTAGCTCCATAAACATCTATGACTTGTTGAACAGCGGTAGGATTTGGCAATTTACCGAGTTCTTGCAACATTGGTTGAGATTTATTAAAACCTTTAGGATACACAATATCTTTTAGAACAGCAGGTTTATTTTCTACTAAAATAATTGACGATGACGGTGTTTCAACAATATTGGCAACTAAATTGCTACGCGAGTTAATAGTACTATCTATGTCGTCGTCAGTCTTTTTATTAAATTTAATCTTGTCAATCTTAATCTCATTAATCTTAGTATTATTTATATCGGTTTCAGCTACATAGGATGTTGCTGGAGTCGACATAGGGATGTCGTTTACTACTACTGGGGTTGGTTCTTCATGGTGATCTGGAGCCGGTGGCAATTCATTTATAAAATATAAATTTGAGGTTTTTCCACCATAATCAGTGAGCCGATTTTCTATCGTGATTAAGCCAAATTTTGCTAGTAATTTGAGATTGCGAATAACTGAATCTCTGGAAATTCCGCACATCTTGGCTATACGTTTGTGGGATGGGAAACAACTACCTTGATTGGCATGACGTTGGAGACAACAATAAACTATAAAACCAATTGGCTTTATATGTTTGCCCCAAATATCTAAAAATTTATTTTCGGTGATAAAGAAAGGACTGGTATGCGTTTTGGTATTACTCATAAAACAAATCTCCCGTAATACCAAAAATTTTACTTGCAATTTTCATAAACCACAAGTATAATTTTCAGTATTAACTGGTGAAAGTTAATATTTAAAGCCTGCCTTAGTATACACAATACACTTGGGGCGGGCTTTTCCGTTTGAAGAAAAGATAATATCTTAAATCCACTTCCAAGTCAAGCTAGCCAGGTAGGGTCGGTGCAATGAAATGAAACCGACCAAATATAAATACAATCAATAATTTATGTGTTTATTTATATCGTAATGGTCGGTTACTGCTTCACCAACCTTATTTCATTCAGCTATTATGCCTAACCTTAATCTGCCACATCAATCAAGCCAAACGTAAAGTGGTTGAATTAGCAGATGTTTCCATAGCCATCCCAGAAGCCATCAAAACCGGAGGCCAATATTTCGCCGAACTTTGGAATGACACCGAAAATCAACACGAGACGATATTACAAATACTAGCCAATCAACCAGCTTCCAACCAATCAGCAATTAAAAAACTTATCTTCAAAGAAATAATTGATAAAGAAACCTTACAATTTAAAGTACCTATGGTTAGGCATTATTTAGAACATCGAGAGCAGGATTGAATATAGCAATTCTTAATTA